>JAJDND010000135.1 GCA_022340885.1 Desulfobacterales bacterium
CTGGTTTGGTAAATCCGGTGCCTTCAAAGGGCAGATTGCTCATCAGACGCGCACCGCTGCCCGCGCCGGTCCACTCGAGCATCTCGCGGTCTCCGCCGGAATTGCCGAATGCCGCTCACGCCAAGGCCCGGTTGCCGACGGTGCCGGCCGGCAACCGGGCACTGACTCGATAACCTCCGCCCACGATCGATGCCGGTGGCGTAATTTTGTCCTATGCCGGAGGCGGCGGATATTTACTCAAGATCTTTTTAACCGCCTCGTTGATCAGCTTTTCGCTTTTCTCCGGTGTGTTGACATTTTGAACTTCCGCCTTGGCCGCTCCCCGCCAGAACAGTTTCTTCGAGCCGGCATCGACAAAATCCAGAATCAGCGAACCTTCTTCATATTGGTAGGTCGAAACGCCGCCCGGCCCCCAGTATCCGCCCCAATATCCCGGAGCGCCGTAGTAACCATACCCCCACTGCTCGGCCTGAATTTTATGCTTCTTTCCGATATGCATGGCAATCAGAAAGTCCGGATTTTGAGTGGTTTCCACAAGCCCTTTGGCGCTCAGATCGGCATCGACCGCTTTTTTAATTCGAGCAATGACGAGTTCATCTATGCTCGCCGAGGCAGGCACCGGCATCCAGTCATACGACTTGTATTTACCGAAGTCGATCTGTTTGTTGTAGTCGTATGCGACGCCGTAGATGGGCGAACAGCCGGCTATCAAGCCGATGCAAATAAGTAGACAAAACATCTTCATCCCCTTCATGTGGTCACCTCCTTATTCCATTAAACCATTATCTTTGCTATGCAGGTTTGTGAGTTTACTGTCACTGCTCATTCGCTTCTCTCATCAGCGTCAAAGGTCTCGCTTGCAATGAATGCTGTACAGCTTGAGATACGACTATTTTCCCTGTTGTTGCTTTTTATACGCTTCCCATTTCTTATACTGATCCGGAGTCAGGATCTGTTTTACTTTTCCTTCCGATTTGTGTTGAATCTCCTTTAATTCTCGCGCGATCTTAATTTTCTCTAACACGCGGATACGGCTTTCTCCCGCGTACTTCCAGGCGATTTTAATGAACCCGCGCATATCTTCACCCAGCACGGGTGTCAGCTTATTCAACTGTTCGTCAGAAAACCCAATTTGATCCTGGATGTCCATCAGTTTGATTGCCGCTAAGTTATCCAGAGCCTCCATGATGACTTTCTCTCTTAGCGCATCGTAGCTTTGCATTTGCGAATCGGTAAGAATTGTTTTGAGCTTTTTCTGATAGTCAGCTTGCGCTTCTTTGACCCCGTTAATAAATTCATGGGGGTCATTATCTTCCTCGGCACCCTCCTGCTTGTTAACGAGCGTATTCAACCTGTTGGAAAGATCCGTTAATGCCGTGGTAAGCTCCTTCACCTGCTGATCATTCAGGTTAAGCTTGGTTTTCAGTTTGGTGACGACGTCACCCACCGAAGTATCTGCGCTTTTCTTTGCAGCGAAACACACGGAAGCGCTCAGGTTGAATATCAATAACAGCACCAGACTAATCACTATGACTGACGGTTTATTCGTACTAAAGACTTTCATGGAGTATCTCCTTATCGTTGATGAAAATGCCCACCATGTTCCGCGTTAACAGCTACACGCTTTCCTTTCCTTTATGTCGATTGATAAAAATTCCCTTTTTGACAGGCAATGTATCGAAAAGTTATGATTATGTGTGGAATTTATTAAGGCAGCAACGTATGGAAGCCAAGGTTGCAGTGACAATTAAAATTATGATACTAAAGCTGAGCCAGGTCGTCAATCGTTATTTTTCATCCAACCTTGCAAAATTGGGGCAATTTCGGGTAAGGGCTACGGCGCAATTCCATTTTGATACCCCGCAGCCAGCTTGTTGGCGCGCAGCGGAAATCCCGTTTAAGGGGCTGCGGGGCGCTTCATTCTTTGACCTATTTTGTTTCAGGAGTCTCTTTGGCTTCAAGAGCACTTTTATATTGCTCTTTGGAAATCTCTTTAACCTCAGAGTTCTGTAAAGTCACACTGGTTTGGGTCTTATTATCCTCAAACATTATGGCGCCGCCTTTTTCAGCTTTAATTTTTGTTGTATAAAAAACGTTGCCACTGGTCGGATCTTTGACCATGTAATAGCTGCCGCACCCCACAATCCCGACTAAAAATAACATTGCCAGTAAGGTCGTTAAAATTTTTTGTTTCATTTTTCCTCCTTTTTTTGCTGATTGTATTATTTCCTGCTCAAGTATGGCCGCTTTATTTGTTTTGGTATTTATCTTTCCGGCATTTAATCAAGGCCCATTACAACGAATTCAACACGACGGTTTTGTTGTCTGCCCTCTTCTGTGTCGTTACTGGCCGCCGGATATTTTTTGCCGTACCACTGGGTAATAATTCTACCGATGCTCACACCTGAATATTTGGTCAAGTAGTCCTGAACCTTTTCAGCCCTTCGTCTGGCAAGCCACAGGTTGTATTCGTCAGACCCGGTAATGTCGGTATACCCTGAAATAATGACATATGATTTTGGATGATCTCTTAAGAAATCACCCAGCTTGTTCAGCTCTTCATTGGATGAAGACGGTATGACGGAACTGTTGAAATCAAACTGGACATTGTCGACCTTGAAATCGGCCAGGTAATCGATGGTTTTAACGGTTTCGATGGTTTTGACATCGATTTCATAAAGGGCGCCGGTCATGTATTCGGGTCTTCCCAGCAAATAATCGAAGGGAACCACCCGGGAACACGGGTTGATGGATGCCACAGTTTTCAACAATTCTTTTTCCTTTGCGCCCTTGGCAGTGTTGATGATATAAAAGCAGACATCGTGTTTGTCGGCAAGTTCCTTGGCGATTTGACTCGGCTTTTTCATGCCTCCCGGAGTGGGTTCATAATAGCCGTCGGTAAACAGAAAAACCACCGTTCTTCCCGAAAGCTGATTTAAAACGTCACGAAGCTTATGCAGGCTTGGCACAAAAAGCGTCGGGCCGCTCCCCTTTGCCGGGAGTTGATCCAGAGCGGCAGCGGCTTTCTCCCGATCATATTTTTGCAGCATGTAGATGGGTTTGAAGTTCGAAACCAAATACAACCCGGCATTGTAGCCCAAATCCGGCAGGGTTTTGTTTTGTTGCTTGAGAATTTCCTTGGCGGCTTCTAACTTTGACATGCCGGTGTTCAGGTATGGTTCATTCATGGAGCTCGATGAATCAAATAACACAATAAAATTGTCCGCTGTTTTTACAAGTTCAGGTACTTTGGTTACGGTTGTAACCGTGTCCTGTTCCATGACCTTTTCAGCGGCTATGACCTGAGACAAAGTCAAGCTGAAAAACACAAAACCAATAACACTTGAAATCATGAATAATTTTTTCATTGGCGCATCTCCTTTTATTAATGATCTGTCATTGAAAATAGTTACTTTTGGTGTATGGGCCTATACAAGAAGTTGCTCTTTTTTCTAAAGAATATCATCTCACTGAAAGCTTCAGCTCCCAACTGCCAACCGATGGACCCTTTAATTACAGAGACCTCGCCGGTAACCTTCCCGCCCTTGTAAACTTGGCCTTTACCGTAGGAACCCCCAATACCGATGCCGGCTTTGCCGATGGTTGGAAAAACCGCATATCCATAAGCGTTCTTGAAAAATGGCTGAACCGCTTTAGACTTCTTGTAGATGTTGATGGTATCGGTAAACTTGTCGGCCTGTGCCGGTGTGGATAAAATCAGTGCCGCCACAAACATAATCAATACGACTGGAAAATGAAAGTATCTTTTCATAATCTGTCCTTACATTTATCAGATTATCAACAATAGAGCAAAAGGATTTCATTTTCGTAGCAATGAACCCCTTCTCTTTCCTTTGGGTGCCGCTAACGCTCGACTCTTCATAGTGAACGCGGCAGGCCCGCAACCATCAGGAACCTGCCGCGAGACTGAAAAAAGGACTGAAACGAAATCCAGACTAAACCATTACTGGCCAGCCCGGCTGTTCATGGCCTTCTCAATCTTATCCTTGACCACTGAGAGATTGAAGCTCGCACCCGGCTGCATGGGCGGGAATTCGATCGCGGTCTTTGCCAGTTTGCCGACCTCCTGCTGGATGAAGACGAATCGCCAGAACTCAAAAGCCCACCAGTCTGCCGCGAACAAGGATTCTCCGAGGTTCATCTTCTCGAACGGGTCGAGGCGCAGGTTATAGATCCCCGGCCAATCCAGCTTGACTTTCGGGCCGAACCACCCACCGGGCTGATCGATGAACACGTACTTGTAATCACCGATTCGGGCGGCCGCCAGAGTCGACTCGGTAAAGTACCACAGCTCGTTGCGAGCCGACTTGCTTCCCTTGGTCAACATGTCCAACTGGTTGTAGCCATCCAGATGAACCTTGTACTGCTTGCCGTTGAGCTTTTTCCCCTTCTTCAGGTCTGCCGCAATGTCATCCTGATAGCCTGCGGCGGCAACAAACGTGGGGAACCAGTCCAGCCCGGACATGACGCCGTTGATGACCTGGTTGGGTTTGACCTTGCCCGGCCAGCGCATGACACAAGGAACACGAAAACCGCCCTCGGTGCCCATACCCTTCCAGCCTTTGAACGGAGTGGTGCCCCCGTCGGGCCAGCTGAAGCCCTCGGTGCCGTTATCGGTGGAGACAACGACGATGGTGTTGCCAGCCACACCCATGGCATCGAGCTGTTTCATCACGCTTCCGATAATGTCGTCGAACTGGACCATGCCGGCTTCCTGGATGCTCCAGCCGTTTTCCGAGTTCCGCAGCTTCTCGTACTTCGGCGCGAGGTGGGTGAACACATGCATCCGGGTAGGGTTAAGCCAGACGAAAAA
>JAJDND010000158.1 GCA_022340885.1 Desulfobacterales bacterium
CGTATGCGGACCGCCCATCATGATCAAGTTCACCCAGCCGGTGCTGGACAAGCTGGCCTATGCCCATGACCACATCATCATGTCCCTGGAGATGCGGATGAAATGCGGCATCGGGATCTGCGGCCGCTGCAACATCGGCAAGGAATACGTGTGCAAGGACGGCCCGGTGTTTACCCTGGATCAGCTCAATCAAATGCCCAAAGAATACTGATGTGCCTCAAAAATTGTATAACTGCTTTATATCTATTGGAATTTTATGGGGCTGTCCATATGGAATGATGGAATATTGGAAGGTTGGGTGTTAAAAAGGATGCTATCCATTTTTTATTTTGCCTTCAGCATAAATTTTGCCATTAACCTCTCCGAGCTATAGGCACTAAGAACTGGAGAGCGATATCGTATTGCCTTTGAAGCCATTATTCCATTATTCCTATGGTAAACGAAGGCGCCAAAGTTTATGATAAACGCTTGATGATAGATAACCATTATACCCCGACACCTGTCATCCCCTGATAACCCTAGGCAGCATGAGATGGTGCTGGGGGCAGATGGATTTGGGATTCTGGTAGGCTGCTCCGGCAAAGGCAACGAGGTATGTCCTCAAATCACGCATCGGTACGATTTCGTCGATCATCCCGGTTTTTGCGCAAAACAGGGGCCTTGATTTCTCGTGATATTCTTCTGCCAGTTGATTCATTTTTTCCACGATAGGTTCCAAAGGTCTTCCCGCCTCTTTTTCCTTTACAAGTCTGCGGGAGTAAGTGGCCACTGCAGCGGTCTCTCCGTGCATGACATATATTTCCGATGCGACGGTTCCGATGGTAAAGGCATTGTGCCGGTTGGCGGTGGGGCCGCCCATGAGATAGTGGGCGGACGCCGTTCCTTTTCTGAGCAACAGGAGCATCATGGGGACGTCCGTCTGCTGGATGGAATAGACCAGGCCTTGCGCCAGCCCCAATAGTTCTGCTCTTTCGGCGGCATCTCCCACATCCAGTCCCGAGCTGTCCTGAAACCAGATAATGGGAACCCGGTCCCTGCCGCACAGCGTTACGAACTCGTTCAGTTTTATCAGCCCCTGGCGGTAGAGTTTACCGCCCATGCCCGGATAATCGGCGTACTCCGGATAATTTTTACCGAGATATTCCTGCCGGTTACCGACGCAAGCCATTAAAAATCCGTCGACTTTGCATAATCCCGCATATACTTCGGGGCCGTAATCCGGGCGAAACTCCATGTGTTCGCCGGCATCCACCAGCCGGGCCAGAACCTCTTCAAAGTCATACACTCTCTTGGGATTTAAAGGAATTAAGCGGTAAAGGTCGTCTACTGGAAACGCGGGTTCTTTGGGATCGGCAACCCGGAAAAATTTAGGCGCATATGCCGGCATATCTTTCATATATTCCTTGATGCGGTCCAGCACACCGGTTTCATCTTCGAAAACATATCTGAAAAAGCCGGTTTCATCATAGTGGACATTCACCGAACCCGGCGGTTTGGCCTTGAACTGTTTTGCTTTTTCGATGATTTCTTCCGCAGCCTCGATGTCGAATGCGCCTTTGGGCGCCATTCCGCTGACGATGCCGATTCCGCCCACGGCCATATTACAGTCCTTGTGGGCAAAGAGGATGGTGGGGCTGATACTCTGATATCCGCCGCCGGCCGGATTAGTGCCGTATATGCCGGCAAGCACCGGAATTCCCATTTGCTCCAACTCGGCATGCCTGAAAAACGGTGTTCCGGCCCCGCGGCGGTTGGCATAGAATTTTTCCTGTTCGGTTAATTTGGCGCCGCTGCAGTTAACCAGCCATACCAGGGGGATATTCAGACGTTTGGCCAGATCGGTCACCCGAAGAATATTCTCAGATTGTCCCGGAAGCCAGGCACCGGCCATGACCTTGTTGTCAAACCCGATAATCACCGCCCATTTACCGGAAATTTTTCCAATGCCGTCGATGACATTGGTGGTCTCTTCCACATTGTTCATTGGATTGAAAAGGGTATGCAAGGGGCGCCAGGTTCCGGGATCGACAAGGTATTCAAGTCGTTGCCACACCGTCATTTGTCCCCTGGCATTGATCTTTTCTTCAGAGAATCCAGCCAGTTTCACCCGATCCACTGCTTCTGTTATTTCATCCTCGGCCTTTTTAATACCGGCCAGGTTAGCTTCGGTACTCTTAATCCGCCCCTTTTTCAAGGCATGGCCGAATGTCGTCATTTTTTCGAAATAAGATCTCATGGTTCAAACCTCGTTAGATTTTGAGTCGATAACGGCTAAAATATCGTTTTCCAATACGTCATCTCCTTCTTTGACGCCGATTTCTTTAACTGCGCCGTCACAGGGGGCAAAGATGGGGGTTTCCATCTTCATGGCCTCGATGACCAGGATTTCCTCGTCTTCTTCAACCGTATCTCCCGGTTTTACCATCACTTGAAATACCTTCCCGTCAAGCGGCGCCAATATTGTTTGTGTCATTGCCGTCCTCCGCATTAAAGCCATACATTTTCAAAGATTTGGAATTTTCAATATTTTTTTGAAGATAGTATTTGAAGTTGATGGTCAAATCAAGTATGTTTTATTTTAATAGTTTGAGGAATCGTGGTGTTTTTCTTTGCCGGATGGCGCCATGAATCATGCTTTTTAAAACAAGATGATCCATTTTGTCGGTGTATCGCTGAAAGCAAAAATCAATCCGCTGATAATTGCCTTTTTACAGACGAAACTCCCCAATATCTAAATCTGTTCGTTTCATTGACTAGAATAAAATTATCATTATGGAACCCATAAAAATCGGTATTGTCGGTGTCGGCAACTGTGCGAGCGCGCTCCTTCAGGGCATTCATTACTATCGGGAAAAAGGCCCCAATAACGCCGTCGGCATTTTGAATTGGTCGATCAACGGCTATGCACCTTGTGACATAGAAGTTGTATCGGCATTTGACATCGATCGCAGAAAAGTCGGCAAGGACGTTCATGACGCCATTTTTGAAAAACCGAATTGCACGAAAAAATTTGTGGATCGAATGACAAGCGCCGGAGTCAAAGTGTCCATGGGCAAAATCTTGGACGGTTTTTCGGAACATATGAAAAATTATGAATCGGATTATACCTTTTTACCTTGTGACAGCAAGGAACCGGGTAAAAGCGACGTCATTAATGTGTTAACACAGACCGGTACAGAAATTCTCTTGAATTATTTGCCGGTGGGGTCTGAAGCAGCCTCAAGATTTTATGCCGAATGCGCCCTGGAAGCCGGTGTTTCATTTATCAATAATATACCGGTATTTATTGCCAGTGATCCTGTTTGGGCCGAACAATTCAAATCCAGGGGAATACCCATCATCGGTGATGATATCAAATCCCAGCTCGGTGCTACCATCGTTCATCGCGCATTGGCGAACCTGTTTGAAAAACGGGGCGTGAAACTTGAAAAGACCTATCAAATCAACACCGGCGGCAACACCGATTTTTTAAACATGCTCAACAGGGACCGGCTCGACAAAAAAAAGAGATCGAAAACGGCGGCCGTACAGGCCGTATTGAACACAAAGCTTGAAAAACGCGACATTCACATCGGTCCCAGTGATTATGTTCCGTGGCTGAATGACAACAAAGTGTGTTTTATTCGGATGGAAGGGAGACTTTTTGGCAATATTCCCATGAATGTCGAGCTTCGATTGTCTGTTGAAGATTCGCCCAATTCCGCCGGTGCAGCCATTGATTGCATCCGGCTTTGCAAACTGGCCCTCGAAAAAAATATCGGCGGCGTATTGGAAGCCCCCTCAGCATACTATTGTAAACATCCACCGGTTCAGTTTACGGACGATGTTGCATTTTCAATGCTGAAAGATTTTATTTCAAAACATTAGGTTTTCATAAGAAAATCCACATTTTTCAAAGGTTTCAATTCACCCAAATGGTAACAATCGAAATTCCGCGGCATGCCGGTACGCGTATTTCTTTGGTCCGGCACGGTCGCGTACAGAATCCGTCCCATATTTTTTACGGTCGTTTGCCGGGTTTTTCCCTCAGCAAAAAAGGGCGCCTGGAAGCGGGTGGAGCAGCGCTGGCGTTAAAGAATTTCAAGATTGAAGAACTGTTCAGCAGTCCGATGCTTCGATGCCGCCAAAGTGCTATTGAAATACGTCATTACCATCCCCGGCTGAAGCTGAGGCTATCGCGATTGATTACAGAAGTGCATACCCCGTTTCAAGGTCAGCCTTCGAAAGTGGTTCGTTCCCGGGGCGGAGATGTTTATAGGGGCAGTGGTCCGGAATATGAGCAACCCGAAGATATCCTGAAAAGGGTTCAAAAGTTTATATTCAGAATGCGCCGAACCTTTTCCGGAAAACATGTTGTAGCGGTGACGCACGGTGACGTTATTTTATTTATGGTGCTGTGGGCGGTAAATTTTGCGGCAACGACGAAAAACAAGAAAAAATTTAAAACGTTAGGTATTTTGGAAGAATATCCTGCCACGTCGTCGATTACGACATTTTCTTATACAACAGATTTGAAAGATGAGCGCCCGTCAATCGCTTATTTTAACCCGGCGATACACATACCGCGTTAATCCTGCCCACGGCTGCAAAGATTTTTAGTTTGGTTGCAGGAAATTTTTGCAGACGATGGCTTTCAGTGAGGCGCTTTTACCTGATGAAACGCTTCGGCAAGCTCGAATTCAGAACCCTCAGCCATTATTCGACATCGTTGTCGAAGCCATTTTTCAAGATCCGGAATTCCCATTTGATCGATTTGGCTTTTGTGACAGCTCAATGCCTTGAGCTTGAGATCAAAGGTTTCGCTGATGTCAACGTGTAAATTGACGTCTTCGGTTCCAAAGAACAAGATCTCTTTCACTTTATGGGGCATGAGTCCTTCTTGGATTAAATCCGGGTATGCCAGAATATCGCGCGCAAAAGGATAGACCGCATCCAGTACTACCTGCCCGGTAATGCGATGGTCTCTATGCCAGATGTAACGCCGGTAAGGATCCAGTGTCACGATCGTATCCGGTTTATAGGTGCGGATTTGTCTCACGATCGCTTTGCGGAAATCTGGCGTATCTTCGAGCCCCTGGTCGGGATATCCAAGGGATACGACCTCGGAAACGCCCAGTACGGCCGCAGCGTCTTTTTGCTCTTTTTCTCGAATTTTTGCAAGCTGTTGCGGCGGGATATCCGGATTGTCTGAACCTTTGTTGCCGCTGGTGCATACCACATAGACCACCCGCTTTCCTTCCCGGGTCCATTTGGCAACAGAACCGGCAGCACCGAATTCCGAATCATCCGGATGCGCTGAGATGACCATTATTTCGTATTTGTTTGACATGTTGAATTACACCTTTCTTTATTTGCCGATACAGACCGATATGCATCAAGGAGCAAAGAAGCCGACCTTGCCCATGTAAACTCGGACACGGAAGCCCGAATTTTTGAGGATGAAAATCTGTTTTGCTTTTCCAGGACGGCTTCGATACCGTCGCTAAAATGGCGAGGATCCGAATCTGACACGACATAACCCGTAACACCGTCTTTTACGATTTGTTTCATAGCCCCGACCGCTGCCGTTACAACCGGTGTCCCACAGGCCAGCGCTTCCAGCGCCACGAGGCCGAAGCTTTCGTAATATGACGGCACAACCAGAACATCCGCAGCATTGTAATACAGGGGCAGGATTTCCTGATCCACCCTTCCCGCAAATATCAAGCGATCCTGGATATGCAGCGCCATTGCTTTATTTTTTAATTGTTGAGCCATAAAAGAGTGTTCACCGTCTCCCCCAACCATAACCAGCACAGAGCGAGAGGGGCGGGTTGTGAGACTAAAAGATTTGAGCAAACGATTAAGTCCTTTGATCGGCGCAAACCGCCCCACATAGAGTATCATTGGATCATTAACGGGTAATGTCAATTGCCGGCGGGCGGAATTTTTATCCCGAGGTTTAAAGCGCTCAAGATTGACACCGCATGGCACAATTCGGATGTTATCGCCGGGTGCATTATAATATTGGATTAAATAATCCTTGTCTTTTTCAGTGGGAACGATAATCCGGTCGCAGTGCTTTGCCAGTTTTTTTTCATCGGCCAGCCGCAATTCGGACGCATTTTCCATTGGACAAGACACGTTTTTCACGGCGCCGAGGGTATGGTAAGTGATCACGTGAAATGCATTCCAGGATGAGTTGAGCATGAGCCCTAGGACCCCTGAAATCCAGTAATGGCTGTGGACGATATCATAGGTCATATTTTCTTTGATTCGAAATAATTCCAATTCGCCGGATAGTTTCGGAAGGACATTATGGAGATCGGATTTGGTGATATTTTGACGTGTTCCCCCTGATAAACGAATGAGCCGGACATTTTCGTATAAATAAAAGACCGATTCGTGATTGCCGGCATGGTGCTGTGTGAAAACGTCCACATGATGTCCCATTTTGCCCAGTTCTTTGGCTGTTTCCCGGACATAGACGCTCATGCCGCCCGTATTTTGAGTCCCCAAATCTCCAATGGGGCTCGAATGAATACTGAGCATGGCAATGTTTAATCCCATATTTATCCTTCAAGATCGATCTTTAAATGATACAGCGGGACCGGTGTGCTTCCCAACCGTTTTTTATAGCCTTCATCGCCTTTCAGTAAATCGTATCGACGTTTTTCCTGCTCGATGCTGTCTTTAATACTGTACACTTTGCTGAGAAATCCAACGCTCAAGTTGCCGAATCTTGGGTCATATCCGTTATTATACAAGAAAATCGTATTATTGTAATCAAAGCACATGACACCTGCTGCCGGCACCTGATCGATGTCCAAAAAAGACATTCTCAAAAGCCCTTGCCGTGCCGCTCTTTGGGCCAACATCCGAAAGAAAGATATCATTTGACCGGTTAAAAATTCGGATTTGTCCGGCCGGCTGGCTTTGAACATCGAAAAAAAGATATCCATATTTTCCGAGATTTCATCCGGTCCTCGAATGACACGATTTTCGATGTGACCCGCCTCGTTCAGACGTCTTAATTTTCTGCGGATTTCGTGGCGCTGCTTACCCCCGAGCATTTTCAGATATGCTTCCCAGGTGTCGGGCAATTTTATTTCATAGCTGTACGCCACTTGATTACAAACAACAGTATATCCCATTTGTTCGGCAATATTCGGCAGTTCGATTAAAGTTGCGGCGTCGGGTCTTAATGCCGCCAATTCAAGGGTTTGTATATTCTTATTTTTAAGGTGGTCTAAAATGGCCTTGAAGAATTCAGGGGGATGATTTGACGCGACAATCACATCCTGGTAGTCGCAGACATTTTCCCCACCAATGAAATACGCTGTTTTTTCTTGTATGCGCAAGGGGGCAATGCCGATGAGTTTCCCCTGACGATATCCCGCCAGGATTTCAGCACTATCGTCTTCACCGAACGTCTCCCACCAAGTTCTCAACCAGAGCGGAAGGACAAATAAACAATTCCAGTCAAGATTGAAATTTTTGTTTAAGAAAAAAGACGCTAAGTGCTCGAGGGATTCTGATTGGATCACAACTTTTTGATTATTGATGTTCACGGCCATTTTTTTAAATGAATTCGGGTTAAATTTATGTTTCATCTATGGCAACCCGTTCTCCGGATCTTGCCGACGCTGCCAAGGCATCCAATACCCGTATATTTTGTATGCTGTCGGAAATTCGGATCAACGGTGAGGCCCCATGGATGAGGATATCTGAAAAATGTTCAACCATCAGCCGGTACTCGTCGGCGCCCGGACTCTTTTCTTGTCTGCCGATTTCCTCATTCCTGCCGCGATAAAAGTAGGTTGCATCTTTTTCCCATGGAATAAAGGCATTGTGAGGAAGTTCGATGGAACCTGTTTCGCCGACAATGGTGTAGGTCTGCTGGAGAGCACTGATAAAGCTGGCTTCTATGGTTGCAAGACCCCCTTCTCGAAAGTGCAAGACACCGGCTGCATGTATATCGACGCCTTCTGAGTTAAAATGAGCCGCAGCTTGAGCGCTTTTGGGATTTTCGCCCATCATCCACCGTGCAACACTGACACCGTAGCATCCCACATCTAAAAGGGCCCCGCCGCCTTTTTTTTTCAGACGGGGATTTTCTTTTTTCTTTAAAATATGTTCTTCAATATGGAAACAAAACGAAACGTGCACAAGACGGGGGGTACCGATCTTCCCTTGGGATACCATTTTGTGAATAGTCCTGCTGCGCGGATGAAACCGGTACATGAGCGCTTCCATAAGATGCAAACCATTCTTCGATGCAACCTGTGCCATTTCCATGGCATCGGTAGCATTACAGGCCAATGGTTTTTCGCATAACACATGTTTCCCGGCGTTTAAAGCTTTGATGGTCCATTCCTTATGTAGATGGTTGGGAAGGGGAATATACACAACATCCACCTGTTTGTCTTCTAGAACGGATTCATAGTGTGAATATAATCGGGGGATGTTGTATTTTGTTGCGAGTGGTTCGGCTTTTTCGGGATTTCGAGATGCCAGGGCCTGGATACGGCTGTTGGCAGCGTTAAAAATAGCCGGAATCATGCATTTTCTGGCAATCGTGGCATTGCCTAATATTCCCCATTTTATGCTAAGATTCATCAAACGGCTCCACGCTGCCGCCTTTTGATGCACTCAGAGCGGCTGTTTCTAAAATGGAAACGACTTTCATCGAATCTTTTAAAGATGTTACCAATGGCTCGCCGGTCAGCAGATGATCCGCAAGATTTTTATGGAATCCATAATCCTTTCGTTCGGGTATGGCCATTTTTTGCTCGGTAATTTGTCCTGAAGCATGTCGCTGGAAAAGCGTCAGATCCGGCGTCATCTCCGTTGCGGGAATGTGATGTTGCTGAAAGTAAACGATGGGATCGATATGATAGGTGGCCACATCCTTCCAATGACCGACGATGGCACCTTTGGTGCCTAAAAGGTACCATTTGGGCTTGCGTACGGCAGCAATATCCGAATGAATAAATTCAGCTTCTTTTTCGCCTTTAAATTTAATCCATATTCTTTCCTGGTCGGCATTGGTGATGTCGTGCCAGACTCTTTTGTGACGAAATCCGGACACCGACTCCGGGGGATCAGGGATAATGCCGACGATCCAGTCCAAATAATGGGCGCCCCAGTCATAGGCGGTACCTCCGGATATTTCTTCATGGGAATGCCAGTATCCGCATGGGTGCGAGAACCCGCCGACAAATGTTTCCATGTAGAAAAGATCGCCGATGAGATTCTCCTGCAACGCATGTTTGATGGCCACGTAGTCGGGGTCCCAACGCCGGTTTTGGTGGCAGCTTAAATGCACTTGCATTTTCTGGGCTATTTGAAGCATCCGGTCTGTTTCCTTGCGACTCAGTGCCAATGGCTTTTCGCAGACCACATGTTTTTTATTTTCCATCATCTGGAGGGATAATTTCGCATGACTGTTCGGCGGCGTAGCGATGATGACCAAATCCACCGTATCGTCATCAGCCAAATTCTCGGCATTTGAATATACTTTTGCATCGGGAAATCGATGTGCGGCCGCTTTTAACCGCCGTGGATCTGAATCACAAACAGCGTGAAGCTTAAGTCCATCGGTTGCGTTGACCCCTATTCCATGAACTTCCCCTACCGAAGGCGCATACCCCAATATCCCGACATTGAGGATCCGAGCGGTCTCGGGATGTCCTGAAAGCGCCCGTAATAGCCGATAGATAATCTGTTTTAAGTCGGTATTGTCAAAATCCTCAAGGGTTGTGCATGCCGTGTGCCCGGCGTCCACCTTACGGCGTACCAATACCGGGCTGTACCCGTATCGCCAGTCTGCGTGCAGTACGGTGGTGACATCATGGCTGAGCTCCCGGAGGGGATGGTATCGCCCTTTTACGTAAACGGCATCGGATAAGCGGGCCGCCAACGGTTGATTAGCGGTCGTAAAAAGGACACGCAGTTCCGATTCCGGACCGACACGACCGGCGGATACACCGAAAAGTTCGGATATGGGCAATTCCGACCCGCTGATCACTCCCAGCCATCCGCCCCCTGATCGAACAAACTGCTCTAATTGTTTGGGAGACGGATAAAATGCCGACGCAGGCTCCGTGACCACCACCTGAAACCGGCTTAGATCCGATGGAAGTTTTTCTGATATCACCACCCGAACATGAGACATGTCCTTTAAATAGGTTAGCAAAGCGGAAACCTTGGATGTTGCGTTTGAAAAACAATATAAAATATTCATCTGAGGGTGCGGCAGCATGGATGAATCGTCTCCTCGGGCCGATAATTCATGGAACCTTTGAACGTTGAACCTTGAACAGGGAACCCGACCTGCAAGGTTTAAACATCTTTTTCAATGAGATGCCATTTAAAGCCGTCTTCTGTATCTTCTACCAGAATATCGGATTGTTGAAGGATCTCTCGGATATGGTCTGCCTCGGACCACTTTTGCTCGTTTCTAAACCGTTCCCTTAATCGAAGCATTGCTTCCACCAGCGGCGTCAAATGTATTTTGAGACGACGGGGCGAAGTCCCTAACTCGGCGCCCAAAAGCACGATACAATCTCTGAGGATTTCTCGGGCTTGAGAAATATTTTCTTCGTTTTCCAGATCTCTTTGGGCTTTCCAAATCATGCTGTCCATTTCCAAAAGGGCATTGGTCGTCTTTTTTGGATCGTGATGAGACAGCCCATTTTCGAAAGAAGCCTTAATGGTGTTGATTTTATTCAGTAAAGGAGCTCCCGAGATCTTTCGATCATTGGTTTGTTCGAGATCATCGTCAAATTTCGCAGGCCATTGCCGATGGCCGGGTTCTTTACGCAATATTTCAAAGGGAATTAGTTCCCCTTTACTCAATTTTATTTCGCGGCCTTTTTTTCGGATTGTTAAGTTGCCGATCCCCTGGATATCGATTCGCCGGGTTTGAAGATCCATGATACAGGCGGTGTGTTCGTCAATACCCAATATCATTGCATCATCCGGGAGCAGCATCTCAAGTTTCTGAAAACGGGGCTCACCCATAAAGCAAAACCGGGTATCATGGTTGCCGCCTTCAGCATTGTTCCAATGGGGAACAACCACAAGATTCAGCCCGAATCGAGACAGAATGTCGAGGCCGTCGATCCAATGAATATCATGACCGACCTTGTATATTTCGTATACGGGAAGTGTGAAGCGGCCAATGGTCAGTGCGGCCGCACTTGCGGCCACCAGACATCCGCCGGATTCAATGTTTTTAACTAAAATATCCGGAATCGGCGATTGTTGAAGATGACGAACCGTGTAGGTGGGACTACCCGGTCCCACGAGCACGAAATCTGCATTTCGAAGCATATGAAATGCGGTTTCCGTTTCAATTGCACTGGTATTTTCAGAGGATTTGTATGACGCAATATGGAGTTGTTTTTGAACGTGAGTCCGGAAATATTCAACCGCTTTTCTTGAAATCTCATCGACGTTGAGTTGAAAACCCGCAGGCGTGTCCAAAAAAACAGCGTTTGGGGAATCGGAAAATCGAGCGAGCATATTTTTGTGCACCTCCACCATTGTAGCGGTAAGCTCACCGGATCCCATTAGAACGATAGCGCCTTTTCTCGAAGACATCATAATATACCTTATCCATACTGAAATGTTTGCTCGCTCTTATATGACACAACACTTGTTTTCTGATACATGGTGACTCCACCTTTTCCGTACACCGTCCATCGGTGACGGCCGGTGTGATTTATCATCCCCGTCTGCTCGTCGATGCCGATGCATTGGATACCGGAAAGTTTATCGAAATAGCGTGAATGCCATGAATGCCCGAATGTGTCGTGATGGGGAGCCAAGATAGTGTGCTTTAGGATCCCGAAACCCTTCTTGATCTCTTTGTCCGACGGATCGAAATACCGTTCGCATAATATCATTGCGCCCGCACTGCTCCCGGCAAGTACGGCGCCTTTTTGATATGCGCGTAAAAGGGCATCCAGACATCGGGTTTCTGCCAGCGTATGCGCCAGATAGCCGGGAAATCCCCCGAGAATATAAATCAGTTTTGCCTGATCCAACTCAGCAGAAAGTTTGGAATCATCCGCGGAATGTTTATCGATAATCGGCAGTGAGATGACGTTCTTTGCACCCAGGGATCGAAACCACTTCAATGCGGTGTTGCCGGCGCGCCGGCTGTTGTTGTCCGGCTCGGCAGCGGTTGGTATAATGACAATTTTAGCATTTTCCCCTCCGGCCAGGGCAATCGCTTTTCTGTCCGGCTCTTCCATTTTTCCCTGAAATTCACATCCGCCTTCAAGCAGTAAAATTCCCATCTTTTTAGGATCTCCGTTAAAGGGCATTACAAGAAGCATCTCAAAAAAGTCTTTTCGACCGATCCGCCGGAGGCGGACAAGTATCGGCGTTGGGCCCTCGTCTCAAATCCTCGACATACTTGAGTATGCCTGCGGGTTGATCCTCGGCCTCGCGTTCTTATCCCGCCGGTCTCTGGCGGGAGATCTCGACCGAAAATCCTAATTTTGAGACAGCTTCTTGCTACCGGTTCGCCTTTTTGATTCCCAGTTGCTCCAGGGCAATAATCCATTTACAGATATTGGCCGATCCTTCCACCATGGTATAGGTCGGCGTGTCCCGATAAAAGCGGGCCAGCGGATATTCGTCGGAATAGCCGTATGCCCCTAATATCCTCATGGCGAAACCTGCGCATTTGGTCACAACTTCGCCGGCCAGATATTTGGCTTGTGCCACATCGAGGCCGTTGTTCAGGCTCCCCTGATCCTTTGCCCAGGCTGCCTTGTAAACCAGAAGCCGGGCTGCTTCGATTTCGGTGGCCATCTGAGCGATCATATCCTGATTCATTTGAAATTCGCCGATGGGTTTCCCGAACTGTTTGCGTTCATTGCAATATTTTAAAGATATTTCCAGGCAGGCCCTGGCAACCCCCACCGCCCCGGCGGCGGCCGAAAGCCGGGTTTGGTTGAGAGATCCGAAAAGAATTTTTGCGCCGTCTCCGGGTTCTCCGAGGATGTTTTCCTTGGGAACCTTTGTATCGTTTAAAAATATTTCACCGGTGGGTGATGAGTGGGAACCCATTTTCCCCAAGGACGATGTTTTTACACCGTTAAACTTTTTGGGTTCCACGACAAACGCCGAAAGACCTTTGGAGCCTTTTTCCGGATTCGTATAGGCATAGTAGACGAGCACATCCGCAACATCGGCATTGGAGATCCAGGTTTTGGAACCGTTTAGACACCAGTGATTCCCTTTGTCTTCGGCGCTGGATGTCATGGCCATAACATCGGAACCGGCGTTGGGTTCTGTGATGGCAAATCCGCCCAGATATTCAGCGTTGACCAGCTTGGGGACGTATTTTTGCTTTAAGGGTTCGCTGCCGTATTTATAAATGGTAAAAGCACTTCCCAGACACTGCATGTTAACCTGGACCCTGAGAGAACTTGAGGCTTTTGCGATTTCTTCTGTGACGATCATGGCGGCCAGCCATCCCATATCCTCTCCGCCATATTTTTCAGGAATCACTGTTCCGAAAAAGCCGAGTTCTCCCATGGGCTTAATGGCCTCTTCATACGGGAAGTAATGGGCTTGGTCCCACTGATCGGCGAAAGGGGCAATTTTCTTAGATGCAAACTCGGATACCGCTTTTTTCAGCATTCGAAGTTCTTTAGATAATCCAAAATCCATAAAACGTCCTCCCAATTAGAAGTTGTCTCAAAAACCATCTAAGTACCCAAACCATTATTCCTTATTAGGACTGGAGGTACTGATAAAACCGAGGTATGACATACCGAACACCGCAGAAAGGATGGATCCTGTCAGTATCGCAATCCTGGCATCGTCTATAATATGAGGATTGGTAAATGAAAGTTCTGAAAGAAACAAAGACATGGTGAAGCCGATTCCCCCAAGCATGGCGCCCCCCAAAATATGCGACCATCTGACTTCTTTGGGCAGGGAAGCAATTCCGGTCTTAACTGATACGTAGGAAAATAGCAGGATTCCTATGGGCTTCCCGACAACCAGACCAAAGACAATTCCGAGGATTACCGGATTTGAGACCACCTCCGAAAAGACCATGCCCCGAAAAATTAAACCGGTGTTCGCCATGGCAAAAATAGGCAGGATCAAAAACGCCACCCAGGGATGCAGTGCATGCAGAAGGCGCTGCAGCGGCGTTTCCACATGATGGCAGGCCATTTCCAGGTCATGAACGGCATTTAAATGCTCCTCGTTGAGAAGAATGGAAAATCCACAGCTCTGTTCTTCACATTCAAACCGTTCAATGGTGTTCTCGACATTTTTCAAAAAGCGATCGGTATCATATTTGCCCCTGGCCGGGACAAACAGCGATACAATAACGCCGGCGACGGTCGGGTGGACGCCCGATCCCAATACAAAAAACCAAATGGCAAGCCCCAACACCGCATAGACTATTGTCCATCGAATCCAGAAAAAATTAGCGACGGCAAGGCAAAGAATCAGAAAAAGGCAGATGAAGAGGTAAGACCAGACAATGGTCTTGGTATAAAAGATGGCGATGATAACGACGGCGCCCAGATCGTCGGCAATGGCAAAAGCGGCCAGAAAAATTTTCAGACCCGGAGGAAGTCTGCGGCTGAATACGGCGACGGCCCCTAAGGCGAATGCAATATCGGTGGCCACGGGAATTCCCCATCCGTGCAGGAATCCTGAGTTGTAATTCAATGCAGCATAGATAAGACCGGGTAGAATCATCCCTCCCAATGCGGCGATCACCGGAAGCAGAGCCTTTTTGAGAACCGCCAGTTCACCCACGAGAAATTCACGTTTGATTTCAAGACCCACCGTAAAAAAGAACAACGCCATAAGTCCGTCGTTTATCCAGTGGAGAAGTGTGTTCTTGAGATGAAACTGTCCGAAAGTAAAGGAAATCTCGGTGTGCAAAAAGCTGTGATAGGTTTCTGAGAGATCCGAATTCGACCAAATCAGGGCGATGATCGTTGCGACAATGAGCAGTATACTGCTGGCAGCTTCTTTTTGGGCGAATCGCTGAAAAGGTTTAATAATTTGATCGGCGACCAGCTCGCGGGCGGATGTCACGGTATTGTTATGGCTCGAGGGCATCATTCCTTTTTCTTTAGGTGAAATTCAGGTTTGGATGTCGATTATCCGGTTTTGTGTTTCACATTGTCACATATCAGATCTGCGGCCTTTTCCACCGATGTTTTTCCCATATCGATAATGAGATCGTATAAATGTGCCGCGCCCCAATCCTCTTGGAAATAATGTTTGATATACGCCTTTAAATCGTCTTCTTCTCTGTCGATAAACGCTCTAGCTGCTTTTGGGTTTAGATTCTCGGATTGCATCACCTCTTTAATTTTTAAATCCATGTCTTTAATCAAACGGACATGGAGTGTATCCGGTTTTCCTTTTAAAAGACACTGTCCTCCCCACCCGAGAATAATGACATTGCCCGCTTCATGAACATTTTGAACCAGTTTTTTGGTCACCTCATAATAGTTCTTATCATCAAGGCAACCATGCTCACGATCGACCACTTTCTGGACAATAGAACAGGTATAGCGATCGACAAAACGAAGGATTCGTGACTGGGATGTTTGGCGAAACATTGCTGCTTCGCTTTCCGAGATATTAAGTTCCTTAGCAATTTCAGCAACTAAATTTTCGCCGATATATTCATAACCGAGTTTTTCCGCTACCAGAGACGCCACTTTTTCGCTTTCAGTTCCGAATTCCTTGCTGATGGTAATGACTGCCATGCCATCCTCCTCTTATCCGATTCATGTGTGATGTCGATGCATTTTATAAAATTAATCGATCTCAATCCTAACGCCATATTGGAATCGGTTTCAAGCCGGTTTACTCGTGAGCAAGCATTGAAGATTACACCGGCTCTACACCGGCGATTTCAGGAACCGCCTTTTTTAGATACCGCTCGATGCCCTGCTTGATGGTCATCTGGGACATGGGACAGCCGGAGCAGGCCCCTTTTAATCTGACCTTAACGACGTTGTTTTCCACTGCAACCAGTTCCACATCTCCGCCGTCCGCCTGGAGGGCCGGTCTGATGTCATTTAACGCTTTTTCAATTTTTTCTTTCATTGGCTTTATGCTCCTTATTTCCCTCTTTTATCATATATGTTTTTCGAGTACCGGCCGGATATCTCCGGGTGTCAACCGAACCGGCACCCTTCCGGCCAAAAGTCTCTCTCCATAGGTGGGTTTTTTAACCTGGTAAAAAAGGCCGATGGGAATCCGTTCCCCTTCTCCATACGCCCATTCCCGAGCTTTGACAAAGGCCAGGTTCCTGTCGGATGCATCATGATCCTGTTCGGTGAGTTCATACACCCTTTCGTTGTAATAATCATAGGTATTGAAAAAGGTGAAACAAGGCTGAAGCACATCGATAAATGAAAATCCTTTATGGTTGATCGCGGCTTTGATCAAAGACTGCAATTGCTTCATATTTTTCGTATATCCCCTGGCGACGAAAGTGGCACCGGCAGAGATCATGAGTTCGACGGGGTTCAACGGATCTTCGGGACTGCCTTTCGGCGTTGAACGCCCCTTGAAACCGGACGGGCTGGTGGGGGTAAACTGACCGGTGGTCAGGCCGTATATCCTGTTGTTATGAACAATAAATGTCATGTCGATGTTTCGTTTGGCACTGAAAATAAGATGTTCAATGCCTTCGCCGTAAGCGTCTCCGTCTCCGGCATGACCGATCACCGTCAAGTCCGGATTGGCCAGCTTGATTCCGGTCATGGGCGGCGGAACACGTCCATGAATCGAGTAGAAGCTGTTCACGTTAATATAGTCCGCGATTTTAGCATGACATCCGATGCCCGATACAATGGCCACTTTATTTAGATCGAGTCCGTCATTTTCAAGATCCGCCAATGCTTTTTTGATAGATGCCAAAATGCCGAAGTTGCCGCAACCCGGGCACCAGGTGTTTTGGGCATACGTGCCGAGTTCTTTTGGGGTTGTCATGAGAGCACCTCCTTCACATTGCCGAGCAAATCATCCACGGTAAATGGACGGGCGTCGAGACGCAAAATCATATCGTCAATGCAAAAACCCTGGCCGGCGACGAGCTTTGCCAGCTGGCCGGTGGCATTCACTTCCACATCGATGATTTTTTCCACGCCGGACAGCGCTTTTTTTAAAGGTTCCACCGGCAGTGGTTCCAGCATCAAAGGCTTCACCACTTTAAGATCCAGCATTTCGGCGACCTCTATGCACGCCCCTTTGGTAGAGCCCCAGCACAAAAGCGCAGTTTTTGATTCGGGATTTCCGTATATGTTCACGGTATCGTATTTGTTAAGCTCATCCGCCAGTGCTTTTCTTTTGCGTAAACGTTTCTTTTGCATTCGGGCAATCTGCCCGGGTTCTTCGGTGGTGATGCCGTTCTCGTCATGCTCATAGGAGGTGACTTTTACGATGGCATCCGGATTTCCGGGGAATGCCAGCGGTGAAATGCCGCTTTCGGTATCCAGGTATCTTTTGTATTCTCCCCGGCCGTCCCATAGGAGCCCATTTTCCGGTTTGACCCTGTCCAGGTCGAACTCGAAGCTGAATATGCTTTCACTTACATGTTTATCGGAAAGCACGAAGGTCGGGATTTGATATTTCCATGCAAGGTTCAGGGCCAATCCGGCGGTGTAAAATGCCTCCTCGGCATCGCCGGGGGCCAATACGACTCTTAAAAATTCTCCGTGTCCGGCATTGATGACAAAATTAAGGTCGGCCTGCATGGTATAGGTGGGAACACCGGTACTCGGACCGGCTCTTTGGCATTCCGCAATCACCATGGGGATTTCGCTCTGGCCGGCCAGACTCAGCGCTTCGGTCATCAAAGCAAATCCGCCGCCGGAAGTGCCGACCATGGTTCTTGCTCCGGCATAGGCACTTCCCAGCGCCATGAGCGCTACGCCGATTTCGCTTTCCGGATGCACCGTGACCACGCCCAGTTCGTTTTCGTGTTCGGCCAGATAATGCAGGATGGCCGAGGCCGGCGTCATCGGGTATGCAATGTACATGTTGAGACCGGCTTTTACGGCGCCAAGGGCAATGGCTTCATTGCCGGTGACCAGTGGAAGGGGCTTTTGATCCAGTTTCTGTAAAGGTTTCAAAGGGGTTTCAATTCGGTCGTAAGCATGCCGGGCGATCTGGAGATTCAGCTCGACCTCTTTTCCAATGGAACCTTTGATATCTCTTTCCAGAACAGACCATTCAAGATTCAAAATTCCGGCCAGTGCGCCGATGGCTGCCGTGTTTCTCATAATCGGCTTCCCACCGAACTCTTTGACAATATCCATAAAATCGATTCCCAACCCTTGAGCTTCCACTTTTTTGGAATCATACAGGATGATGCCATCCGCATTAAGTCGATTTTTGTGATTTTCCACGGTGTTCTGGTCTAAGGCGATGATGATATCGACGGTGTTTTTGTGCGCGCCAATACGTTTTTCCGAAGCCCTGACAATGGAAAAATTATGACCGCCTCGGATCAGAGAGGGATAATCATCGTAGAAAAAAATCCGGTATCCGATACGGTTCAACAGGCTGGCAATGACATGACCGGCCTGCCGGGTGCCGTCACCTGCTTTCCCGCCAATGAGAATCGATATCTCTTCCATGGCTTACCTCCTCGGGTAAAATGGGTGATTGTTAATACATTAAAGGGCTCATTAGGCGTAATATAACCCTGCGATGTGGCATGTCAAATCGAATGTTTCAGCAGGATAAACAGCTTTGTTTTCTCCCTTTAATCCACCCTGAAAAACGCTTTGCTGTTGGCGTTGCAGACCGGACAGGTATCCGGTGGTTCATTTTCGCAGGTGTAGCCGCATACGCTGCAGACATAATAGCTCTCCACCTCATCGGGATCGTCAAGGCTGTCCAGGGCCTTCTGGTAAAGATCTGCATGTATCTTTTCAACCTCATTGGCAAAAGTGAAGCTTCTCTCGGCGGCTTTTTCACTTTCTGATTTTGCCGCGTCGATCATCGCCGGATACATGGATTTGAACTCGTGGGTTTCACCGGCAATGGCCTCTTTGAGATTTTCCGCAGTCGATTTTATTCCCTTGAGCACTCTCAGGTGGGCATGGGCGTGGACCGTTTCGGCTTCAGCCGCGGCCCTGAAAAGCTTTGCGACCTGCGGATAACCTTCCTGGTCGGCCTTTTTTGCAAAGGCAAGATATTTCCGGTTGGCCTGTGATTCCCCGGCAAAGGCTTCCTGCAGATTTTTTGTGGTTTGACTCATGATTAACCTCCTTATTGCTGAATTAAATTAATGGATCGATATTCCCATGAGCGGCCAGAGCGCATATACGGCAAACCCTACCACCGTTATCAGCATGGTACTGGCCAATAACCCATAGAGAAAAAACTCTCCCGATGTAAACTGTTTTGATTCATAGGCGATAGCATTTGGCGCTGCACCCACGAGTAGTAAAAACGGCATGCCCGCCACGGCCAGCGATGCATAAAGGATGACATCCGGGGTCACGCCAAAATACGATGCCAGTACCAGGGCCACGGGCAGTGTGATGGCAACAGCCGCTACGTTCATGATTAAGTTGGTCATGATCATCACGAAAAATGCAATGCTCATAATAAAAAAGAAACTGCCGGCGTTATGAAACATCGCCAGCCATTTGATGGCCAGCCATTTGGCCGCACCGGTTTCCCAAAGGCAAAATCCCAAACTCATAGCACCGGCAAAAAGCAGGATGATATTCCAGGGGATTTTTTCAAGGTCGTTGATATCCAAAATGCCGGTGATAAAAAAGATGATGGTTGATGTTAAAATCACGGCTGTTTTATCAAGAATATAAAGCGCCGGGACAAAAGATCGCAATGACAGCGCTAGAATACAGCCGAACACAATCGTTAGGGCGGTGATCTCTTTTCTGGTGAGCGGGCCGAGTTCCTTGTGCAGTTGTATCGCCCTTTCCCTGAGTCCGGGTATGACTTTTTTTTCTGGCTTAAAAAAAATCATGAAAAACCCCCACAACAAAAAGACCATCAACCATCCTACGGGGAACATGTAATAGCTTAATTGGAAAAAATCGACTTCCCTTCCCACGATGTTCTTAAAAAAGCCGATGGCCACGGCACCGCGTGCAGCCCCTAAAAGTGTAACGATGCTTCCGGCCCCAGCCACGTAAGCCATGCCCATAAATAACCCTTTTCCGAATCGGGTCTGTTCGTCCGGATTGCCGTACAGTTCGTATATCGACAAAAGCAGCGGATAGACGGTCGCCGCCACAGCGGTATGCGCCATGATATGGGTGAGCGCGGCGATCAAGATAAAACATCCAAGGTATATCATGCTGGTTTTTTCACCGATGATCACCAGCATTCTATATGCCATTCGTTTGGTAAGTCCCGTTTTGGTAAAGACGATACCGATGACAATAGAGGCAAAAATAAACATGACCGAGGGATCCATAAAATCCGCAAACGCCGCCTTTGCCGGGCGAATGAGAAAAAAGACCTGTATCACACCGATGGCAAGGCTCGTAACCCCCACCGGCACAACTTCAAAAACCCACCATATCGCGGCAAGGAGTGCCAGTGCCAAGGCGCCTTTCCCAGCCCGGTCCAACAGAAAATGTCTGCCAAGCCGATCGACCGCGTCCGGCCACGGCGGCGAATAATATACCAGTGCAAAGAGTAACATGCCGAGGGCAAGAAACATCAATTTTTTTATATTAACATTGGTGTCGGCAATCGTAGATTCAAAATTATCGGCCATGAATTGCTTCAGTCTTTTGAATATTAGCAGCACGCCTTGAAACGACCGCAAATGATCATTTTAGGAAGTCGGCGGACTTTTTGGAAAAACCATCAATGTTGAGTTTAAAATCTGAAAATTTCACGAACTGGGGGTTATTTATGCTGGATTAAGGGCAAACCCAGATACGGGTCAAACGGCTAAAGGCCGCAAACGGTGAGCGTTTGCAACACTTCCTTGAACATATCCGTCTGTCTCAGAATCCCAACGATTTTTTTGTTTCGGGTGACCAGCAAAGACTGATGGTGCTCCAATGCCAACTGATGTATGGCTTCGCTCAGGGGAGCATCCTCTGAAACATACTCACCGGGCGCCGGAACGCTTATCAGTGTTTTGACCTTCAGACGGCCTGCACCTTTGCAAATATCCATTAAAGGTTTGTCCCAAAATCCGCATTGATTGAGCATCGGTTCCAAATACTTGGAACTGACGCCAAACCTGGAAAGGGATTTGTAATTACCGGTCTGTTTTCCTTTGGGTTCCAATACCCTGAGCACATCCAGCTGGCTTACTTTGCCAACAATATCACCGTTATCATCGGATATTAGCAGGATTCGGTGCCGATGTATCCCCTGCTCGAAGGCTTGTTGAGCCTCTCCAAGGGCGAGGGCGGCCTCATACAGATTGGCCTCGCATGAAATGGTTTCATATTCGGAAATCGGAATCATTAAATCTTTGACGATTTTGTCTTTCATGTGACCCTTTTAAGCAGAAATCTTTTTTGTTTCTCCATCAAACTGCTTCAAGCAACCGCCAATGATTTTGCTGTCTTGAAAAACTCAAGCCCAGTATGGATTGATAAGGTCCTCAAAAATGGCCAAAGCCGCTTCGGCGCCATGCCCTGCCGCAGTGACGATTTGTTTGTATCCGCCGGAGACATCGCCTGCTGCATAGATACCCGGAACATTTGTCCTATAATTATCGTGCTTGATGTACCCTTCATCCGTCAGCTCAAGGCCGATTTTTTTCGCCAGATCAACGGCGGGATCATAACCGATGGCAATAAATACGGCATTAACGTTGCGCGTGTAAGACTCTTGGGTTTTATTGTTGTAAAGCAAAACTTCTTCTACCCGGTGCTTCCCCCTGATTTCTTTGACAATGGTATCAAAGAGGATCGGAATATTGTTTTGTATTAAATTTTTCACCAGAAAATCCTGGGATTTCAACGTATCTCTCCTGTGGACTATCGTAACATCCACACCAATGTGATGCAGGTGAAGGGCTTCTGTTGCGGCACTATTGCCGCCGCCGACAACAATTGCTTTTTTTCCTTTAAAAAAAGGACCGTCGCAAGTGGCACAATAACTGACGCCATGACCGCCCAAGCGGGATTCTCCCGGAACTTTAAGGTTTCTATACGTCGCTCCGGTCGTCATCAACACCGCCTTGGTGTTGAATTTTCGTCGATTGGTCTGTACCCTGATGGGATTGCCGGGCGTAATTTCAGAAGCTGCTTCTCCCGGAAAAATTTGAACATATTCCAGCGCATGGGTCACCAGAATATCCACAAGTGTTTTTCCACCGATTTGTTTGAGACCCGGATAATTTTCAACAATCGGTGTCGTTGCCACTTGACCTCCAAGGACCCCTTTTTCCAGGACCACCGTTTTAAGGCCGCTTCGTGCCGCATAAATTCCGGCGGTCAAACCGGAAGGGCCGCCGCCGACAATGACCAGGTCCGCATCGACCTCTTCTGCATCGACTTCAGGGATGAAAACCGTTTGCTGCTCCATTTTCTCCAGAGAAAGCATGAACAGTTCCTCATTCTGGGCGCCCTGGGCAACCAGTATGTCGTTAGCAAAAGTCTGGGGAACAGACTGGGCTGAATATTGGTTGGCAAGTTCGGGGTTGGCCTGGATATCGACGATTTCAAGAGAAATCAAATCAGGCTTTTCAACGGCAGCCTTCAATGTGTTGAGGGCCTGCTGGGGGCAATATGGACAGCTCGGGCTGACAAACACCTTGATGTTTCTCGGGGTATCTATTCTTTTGATGACCTGGTGTGATTGATCGCTGAGATGACTCTCCTGAAGCCCAATGAGAAGGAGGGCTTCTAGAAAAATGCGGCCTTCTTCTCCCAGAGGCGCGCCCAGCCACCGGATGTTATAGTGGTCGGGGTCGAAAATCAGCGTCGGTGAGGCTTCAACGTTTAATTTTTTTGCGGATTCATGAGATAAATTGAATTCACGAATCACAATTTTATCGGTGAGCTGGCGGAAGAAGCGAATGGCCTGTCGAGCGGCATCGCTGAATACATCATTTTGGCCCGGCTCAGCATACAAAAAAATCGGGATTTCCCTTTCAATCGACCCCAAAATTCTTGCAATTTCTTGCTGGGCCTCCAGCATCTGGGTTTCTTCCTGTGGGTCCATTATTTAATGTCCTTTTCTCATAAAATCAGTCTTTCAAGGCGAGTTTTCCGCCTAAAAATTCTGCGGTGACAACGGCGGCAAACTTGAGATATCGTTGATTGAAACCGCCCAAACTGATTAAAATAAGTATCATCGCTGCGTTGTCAATGACATTCGACTGATATTATAACCGTCATGTAAACCGTGCCGTCGTGCGTCATTCCGAATCATACAAGGGCATTATCGCGCTTCCATCGGTACAAAGGCACACTCTTCGGGACCGCAGTAATCCCCGATATACTCGGAACTGGGACGGTAAAGAACCGGTTTGGACCCTGCACCGCCGAACTGTTCTTCTATGACATGAGCAGCCCATCCGGAAATTCTGGCGATGGCAAATAAAGGCGTAAATAAATCAATCGGAAACCCCATGTAATAATACAAAGATGCGCTGTAAAAATCCACGTTCACAAAAATATCTCTGCCTTTTCTTTCTTTGAAGGCTTTTTTCCCCGTTTTTTCGAGAGCCGTGGACATTTCATACCATTTGAGTTCTCCGGTTCGCTCGCCCATCTTTTTGCTCATCGGGGCGAGAATATGAGCCCTGGGGTCATCGGTTTTGTAAACCGCATGGCCCAGTCCCATAATTTTTCCGCCGGAATCAAGCAGGTGGTTGACATAGGACTCGATCTTGTCAAGGCTGCCGATATCAAGAAGCATTTGCATAACACGGGCGTTTGCACCGCCATGTAAATCTCCGGATAACGAACCGACGGCAGCGGCTATGGCCGAATACATGTGAGCCCTTGTTGACGCCACTTGCCGGGCTGAAAAGGTTGATGCATTAAAAGAATGCTCCGCATGAAGAACCAAACAGGTGTCCAAAAAGCTGGTAAGCTCTTCGTCCGGAATCGTGCCATTGAGCATATACAGAAAATTGGCGGCGTGGTCCAGATCCGGGTTCGGATCAACGGGTTCGTTGTTGTTTCGAATGCGGTTCCAGGCAGCGACGATGGTGGGGAATTTTGCAACGAGCTTTATCCCCATGCGAAGCGTCGCTTCCCGAGAATATTCCCGGGTGTCTGGATCATGGTGGGCCAGGAGGGCAACCGATGCCTGAAGTATGTCCATGGGAAGGGCGTCTTTGGGCCGGGTTTTAAGGGCGGCAATCACCTCGGGCGGAATCGACCGTTGCGAGACAAGTTGCTTTTTGAAGTTTTCGAGCTCTTCTTTTTTTGGCAGTTGTTCATAGAAAAGCAAATAGGCGACCTCTTCAAAGGAAACTCTTCCGGCAAGATCCGGAACGAAATACCCTCTGTAAACCAGTTTGCCGGCGGCACCATCAACAAGGCTGATCCGGGTTGTGGCGACCTTAAAACCGCGGAGGCCAGTATTCAAAATAGGTTGGCAAACGTCCATAATTCACCTCCGTTATTGCTGATTGAGTTAAATTTATCACGTAAATTTCTACAATACCATATAATCAAATTTCATGCCAGTTATGGACCCATTATCCAGATATTACACACAAAAGACTTTTCACAAGTTCCTCGAAAGTGAATGGTTGAATAATCCATAAAGTTGAATAGCTTACCGGCGTTTTCGAGCATGTCCGGATTTCGGGAATTCAACAAAACGTATCTTTTTCTAAAAACGTCTCACGGTGGTTAGTTGATACATATATGTATCAACGCCAAAACAAATTGATCATGGACTTTAATGCATCCGGAAGGGCGGTCGAATTTATCGACGGTTTATTTTATCCTGAAAAGCCTGGTCCTCTATGCCTGAATACGTAGTCCTAATATTCAGATAAAAGGGACCTCAGGGGAACGGAGATTTCTTTTTTTTGGTAAGTTCGGGCAATAATCCTTCAATTTCGTAATATTCCGGAAAGAGTATGCAATTTAATGGTTTGGCATCATGAACAAGGCATCGATTGCCGCAAAGGAAAGGGCAAGGTTTTTTCATCTTGACCAAGAGTCTCTTATACCGAATATTCTCTTGGCACGTCACCAAACCGATCCGGCAGCATTGAGAAAACAGGCGAGAAACAGAGATATTCAGTGAGCGGCTAAGCCGGATCAAATCAAAGAGAGTGGTTTCGGCAATAACGTCTTCCATCCAACATCCAGGTGCATTACAATCATCCGGACATCGGAAATGAGATTCGATGTTGATAATACCGGCCTGATGCCGGAAATAGTCATTTAGCATGCTTCAGCGCTTCTTTTTCTGAGCACTTAGGACAAAGACCGGTAAATTCAAGATTATGCCCAATAATTTCGAAGACGGTCGCCCCATAAAGCTCGTCTTCGAGCTGGTTCAACGGCGCGATGGGAGCGTCATCAACACGATCGCAGCGCACGCAGCGAATGTGATAATGCCGGTTTGTATCCCAGTCATAACGTTTCAGCGCGCCGCTAAGTTCCAATTTCTGAATTTCACCCATATTAACAAGGACCTCGAGATTCCGATAAACGGTGCCGAGACTGATCCTGGGCATGCGCCGGCGTACCATCTGGTAAATTTCATCCGCACTGGGATGTTTCTTTTGCTTCAGCAGTTCTTCAAGTATGATCTTGCGCTGCCGGGTCATTCTAATATTCTTGGGTTGCAGCAATTTGTTACCTCGGGTGCGCCAAATTAACTTAAAAATTATAATTCTATTTTTATTGAAAATAACACGTCGTGTCAAGCGTGAAACCAATATGTCTTTACATATCATATTATTAAAATTTATTAAATACCCGCATCCTTGTCGGGCTTTCTGCAAAAGCCATCCATTGATCTGCAGCGTTAACGGCTTTTCAACAACCATTAAGCCTTAGCCTTATATGGCGGTTTGACGGGTATTTATAAAAAGGATAAATTTATGATTGATATTTAGTTGTTATATTGCTTTTATTAGAGCGTCATGCAGCCCCGGTCTTCGGGTTGTTCAACAGGGAAAGTTTATCATTTCGACAAAATTGCGATATATCCGGGATAAATACGCTGGAGGATATTTTGTATGGGTGGAAAACCAACCTATGAAGAATTGGAACAAAAGATAAAAGCGCTCGAAAAAGAACATGTTGTTCGCAAAAATACTGAAGCGGCATTACGTGAAAGCGAAGAAAAATACAGGTTGCTGGTGAAAAATTTACCCAGTATCGTCTATAAAGGATACGATGACTGGTCTGTTGAGTTCTTCGACGACAAGATCGAAAGATTGAGCGGCTATCGTGTTGATCAATTTAAATCCAAACAAATCACAATATTGGATTTAATTGTGTATGAAGATGTTGCGTCTGCCAAAGAAAGTTTTATCCGGGCTCTCAAAGCGGACAAATCCTATATCAGAGAATTCAGAATTCGATCCAGAACCGGAAATATTCACTGGATGCAGGAAAGAGGCCAGATCATTTGTGATGACACGGGCAGGATTGAATATGTCAGCGGCGTGTTTTTTGACATCACGGACCGAAAACATGCGGAGCAGGTATTGCGGCAAAGCGAAACACGATTAAAAGCTGTTTTTGAGGCCAATCCGGACCCTATGGTCGTCTATGACGCCAATGGATATCCGCTATATTTAAACCCTGAGTTTATCAATGTTTTTGGGTGGTCGACGGAAGATTTAAAAGGAAGACGCATCCCTTTTGTGCCGGATGACCAAATAGAGATCACCTCTCAAAAGATAAAAGAACTTTATGACCACCAAAAACCGGTGAGATTTGAAACGACCCGATTGACAAAATATGGACAACTTCTTGATATCTTTATCAGCGCGGCGATTATCAAAGATTCGGAGAGAGAACCTTTGGGGATGGTTGTGAATCTCACCGATATTACGGAAAAAAAGAGATTGGAAACCCGGCTTCACGGCGCCCAAAGGATGGAGGCTATTGGGACATTAGCCGGAGGAATAGCCCATGATTTTAATAACTTGATGATGGGGATCCAAGGGAATGCATCGCTTTTGCTGTTTAACAAAGATGCAGACCACCCGGATTACGAACAATTGCGAAACATCGAAAAGCATGTATTGCTGGGAGCGGATCTTACCAAACAGCTTTTGGGTTTTGCCAGGGGGGGAAAATATGAAGTGGAAGTGATGGATTTGAACGACCTTATAAATCGGGAAAATCGCATGTTTAATCGAACGAAAAAAGAGATCGCGTTCCACGAACAATTTGAAAAGGATCTATGGCCCGTCAAGGTGTCTAAAGGTCAGATTGAGCAGGTTCTGTTAGACCTCTACGTCAATGCCTGGCAAGCCATGCCCGGGGGCGGGGATCTTTATGTTCAGACAGAAAATATTTTTCTTGATCAAAATGTTATATGGCCGTTTCAGATAATCCCCGGAAAATATGTAAAAATATCAGTAACAGACACAGGAATCGGGATGGATGAAACGATCCTGCAACGGATATTCGAGCCGTTTTTTACCACAAAAGAAATGGGGAGAGGCATCGGCCTGGGGCTTGCATCGGTTTACGGAATTATCAAGAATCATGGAGGGTTTATAGATGTTCATAGTGAAAAAGGAAAAGGCACTTCCTTTTGCATCTATTTGCCGGCTCTAAATACACAAAGTATCTTTAAAAATAAAAACATTGAATCCACGGATAAAATGACCTGCGGAACGGAGACGATTCTTCTCGTGGATGATGAAGATATGATCATCGACGTGAGCCGGCAACTGTTGGAAAAAATCGGTTACACCGTATTGACCGCCGCCAGCGGTGGTGAAGCGATTGAAATTTATAAAAACCATCTCGAAGAAATTTCTCTGGTTATTATTGATATGATTATGCCCGGCCTAAACGGTGGTGAAACATATGATGAATTAAAAAAAATCAATCCCGATGTGAAAGTTCTTCTTGCCAGTGGATACAGCCTGGACGGCCAGGCCCAAAATATCATCGACCGCGGGTGCAATGGATTTATTCAAAAGCCATTTAATATCAATAAATTATCAAATAAAATCAGGACTGTCCTGGATACATAGCCCATAGGAAGTGAAAGGAGAATGGATATGAAAGGAACGATACTGATAACAGGGGCGACATCCGGTTTCGGCAAAGCATGCGCCCGGCGATTTGCCGAAGCAGATTGGCAGCTTATTCTTACAGGCAGACGGAAAGACCGTTTGGATGCTTTGCAGGAGGAGCTGCAAGGTAAAACCTCCGTTCATAGCTTCGAGCTGGATGTCCGTCATCAGGAATCGGTGATGACCGGATTGATGCGTTTGCCCGAAAAATTCTCGGATGTCGATGTCCTTGTCAACAACGCAGGTCTTGCACTTGGACTGGAACCGGCAGCTGAAGCGGATTTGTCGGATTGGAATGCCATGGTGGACACCAACATCAAGGGACTGATGTATTGTACGCGTGCGATTTTGCCGGGAATGGTCGAACGCAATCAGGGCCATGTGGTCAATATCGGCTCGATTGCCGGAGACTGGCCGTATCCCGGGGGAAATGCATACGGCGCCACCAAAGCGTTCGTCAAACAGTTTTCCCGGAATTTGCGCGCCGACCTTTCCGGAACGGCCATACGGGTAACGAATATCGAACCCGGACTGGCGGAAACCGAGTTTTCCGTTGTTCGTTTTAAAGGAGATGCTGAAAAAGCCTCAAAGGTGTACGAAGGGACGCAACCCATAACCGCCCAAGACATCGCGGATATGATTTATTGGGTTGTCGATCTTCCTTCCCATATCAATATCAACCGGTTGGAGGTCATGCCGGTTTGTCAAACCTGGGGGCCGTTTGCGATTCATCGCGATATTTGAGGGTCGGAAGTCGGGAATTAGAAAAGAGAAAATAGGAAAGAGTATAGGGGAAACCAAAGCGAGAAGGTGAAGAGTAAGAAAGTGAGAAGATAGGAAAGAAAAAAGGTCTAGCTTGGTTTAAAGCTTCCGATCTTCTTATTTTCTTACCTTCTTGGTTCCCGGTCAGCTTCAAAGTCTTTGGGATTGAAGAGTTCCGCGAAGCGCGCTCCGTTCTTGCTGTGTTTTTTGTGGTAATCGATGCAGGATTCTACCAGGCGAAGCACTTCGTTTTCGCTGAAGATGCCCTCGAGCTCAAAAGCCAGCCTCGGATGCCTGCCCAATTTTCCTCCGAGCTGGATCCGAAACCCTTTCTTTTTAGCATTAATGGTTTCCGTAGGGCATGCTTGAATACACTTTCCGCATTTCAAGCATCGTTCGTGATCAATTACGGGGATATTTTCCCGGGTGTCCAGTGTAATGCTATTTTCGATGCAGGCCTCGACGCAGGCCCCGCAGCCCGTACACGTTTCATCTGACACTTCCGGTATGGCCGCACCGATGATTCCGACATCCTTAATCTGAGGTTGCGAACAAGCATTGGGACATTCTGCCAGGGTCACCCGAAATTCATGATGATACTTTAGATCTCCTCTTACCTGTTTTTTCAAGAAATTCAAAAGATCGGCGGTTTCAAGTATCGAATCTATTTTTTTGACCAGGTCATCACAGGTGTTGGCCGGGTTGGGGCATCCCTTTGAACCGAAGCAGGTATCAATCTGGTATCCTTTGATGTCTTCGCCCATTTTCGACACGAATCGAGCTTGTGCCGCCTTGACATCAGCCAGCGAGACCGTCGTTATGCCGGCAGCCGCCATGTCGTTTTCGATTCGCGAACGGACCTTTTTTCTTACGAAAAAGGGAACTTTTTTTATCTCCGCTTCGGCATCAGGTGCCCATTTCACGGCGACGTGTTTTTCAAGTGAGGTTTTCATCCGATTATTATATCCTAAATATTTATTTCAAGTAAGGATCCGCATGCTGATATCCACACATCTTGCGGAGTGGGTGAGCGCCCCTACGGATATAATGTCGACGCCGGTATCCGCCAGGGATTTTATTGCGTCTTTTGTAACATTGCCCGATAATTCGACTATCGCCCGGTTGCCGATCAGGGCGGCGGCTTCTTTTATCTGAACCGGCTCCATGTTATCCAGCATAATGACATCGGCATCGGCGGCCAGTGCTTCCCTCACCTGATCCAGTTCGGAAACCTCAACCTCGATTTTTAAAAGATGAGATGCCTTGGCCCGGATATGGCCAATCGCCCCTTTGATGCCGCCGAAGGCGGCGATATGATTATCCTTGATCAAAATGCCGTCATAGAGTCCCATCCGGTGGTTGCGGGCGCCGCCTGCACGGACCGCATATTTTTCCAAAATCCGCCAACCGGGAGTGGTCTTGCGTGTATCCACCAAACGCACATTTTTGTTTGAAAGTTCGTTCATATACGATCGTACCAATGTGGAAATCCCCGAGAGACGCTGGAGAAAATTCAAAGCCGTTCGTTCACCCGAAAGGAGCGCGCAAAGTCTTCCCCGGACATTTGCCACACATGCTCCTATTGTTACCGCATTGCCGTCATTGTAGTCGGATGTGAAGGCAATTTCCGGATCAAGTGTCGCAAAAACCTGTCTGGCAACATCCAGACCGGCAATAACAAGGGGCTCTTTGGCTATAATTTCGCCGATGCCTTCCTGTTGAGGGGCTATGAGCGTATCGGTGGTGACGTCTCCCGGACCGATATCCTCTTTAAGGGCTATTTCGATGAGATGTTGTATTGAATGCATAACAATCGATTTTAAGTGGCTGAGCATCAAGCCCCAAGTTCTTTGATTTTATCCAGATTATTCTGAAGCTTTTGCTGCTTTTCCATGAGGCTGTCATATTTTTCTTTGACTTTATCAACCACATCTTTCGGCGCTTTTTCGAGAAAATCTTCATTGCGCAACTTTTTTGTCGCCATATTCAATTCAGTTGTGAGCTTGCTGATTTCCTTGCCAAGACGTTGAATTTCCTGTGTGAAATCGATAACTCCTTCCAGATGAACAAAAATCGTCGCATCTTCGACAACGGATGTTGCCGCTCCTTTCGGCCTTCGGCCCGAATTTTCCACCGACAAAGATTCAAGCCGTGCAAGGTTCATGATCATGTCCTTGTAGTGCGTAACGATTTCTCTTGTTGACGTTTGCTGTGAATGGACGGAAACCGTCAGGGATAACGAAGGGGAGATGCTCATTTCTCCTCTAATGTTTCGAATGCCGGTGATAATTCCAGTGATGAGCGACATGGTGGATTCTGCCTGGAGATCCTGATACAGACTGGTATCGTCAGCATCCAGCGGAAAGGTTGATTTCATGACAGAGCCTTTGGCTCCCGGAAGTTGGTGCCATATTTCTTCAGTGACAAAGGGTATAAACGGATGGAGCAAAATCAGCGTGTCATGGAGAACGCGCCACAGAACACTCAACGTCGTTTTCTGGCGCTCCGCACCTTTTTTCCCATACAGTGTGGGTTTGACGGCTTCAAGGTACCAGTCACAAAATTCATGCCAGACAAAATTATAAAGTACGCCAGCAGCATCGTTAAACCGGTAGCCTTCGAGAGATTCGGAAACACTGACTGCCGCACGATGCAGTCTGGATAAAATCCACCGATCAACCAGGGAAAGCGATCCGTCAGGCAAGTCGTTATATGCCTTGTCGATGTGCATGAATGCAAATCGTGCGGCGTTCCAGATTTTATTGATGAAATGTCTGTAGCCTTCAACCCGCTTTTCCGACATTTTCACATCTCTTCCCTGGGCGGCAAATGCAGCTAGTGTAAAACGGAATGCATCGGTGCCATAGGTGTCTATGACATTTAACGGGTCGATGACATTGCCCGTGGATTTACTCATTTTTTTTCCTTCTTCATCCCGTACCAGGGCATGGACATAAACGTCCTTAAACGGCACATCCCCCATAAAATGAAGTCCCATCATCATCATTCGTGCAACCCAGAAAAAAAGGATGTCGAATCCGGTAACCAGAACGGAGGTCGGATAGAACATTTTTAACAGTTGTGTTTCATCCGGCCATCCCATGGTCGAGAACGGCCAAAGTGCGGAGCTGAACCAGGTGTCCAGAACGTCCGTATCCTGCTTGAGTGTATTTCCCTGACAAGCCGGACACGTATCCGGCGGGTCCATGGCAACGACGACTTCGCTGCAGTTTTCACAGGTCCATGCGGGAATTTGATGGCCCCACCATATCTGTCTTGAAATACACCAGTCTTTGATATTGTTCATCCACTCGAAATACGTTTTCGTCCAAATTTCAGGGACGATTTGCGTATTGCCGTTTTGGACTGCTTGGATGGCTTTTTCCGCAAGGGGTTTGGTCTTTACGAACCACTGTTTTGACAGGTTCGGTTCAATGATGGTACGGCATCGATAGCAGTGACCGATGCTGTGTTGATAGGGGTCTATTTTTTCAAGAAGGTCTTCTTTTTTAAGCGCTTCAACCACCGCCTCCCTGCATTGGAATCGGTCCATTTTTTCGAATTTGCCGGCTTCCGGTGTCATCAGACCGTCATCCCCGATAACCTTAACCCGATCCAGGTGATGGCGATTTCCGATTTCAAAGTCATTGGGGTCGTGGGCCGGTGTAATCTTCAGGGCGCCGGTGCCAAAGGACATATCCACATATTTGTCCTGGATAACAGGAATTTCTCTATTTATCAAAGGCAGCACAACTTTTCGAGACGAGACCCCGTGATAGCGTTCATCATCCGGGTTGACGGCCACCGCGGTATCTCCGAGCATGGTTTCAGGCCGGGTCGTTGCAATAACGACTCCCCCGTTTCCATCATTAAAAGGATATCGGATGTGATAAAGATATCCGTCATGGACTTCATGTTCCACTTCGAGATCGGCCAGGGCCGTATGGCAGCGGGGGCACCAGTTGATAATATAATTGCCCCGATAAATCAGGTTTTCTTGATAGAGGGTTACAAAAACCTTCCGGACTGCTCTCGAAAGACCTTCGTCCATTGTAAAACGCTCTCTGTCCCAATCGCACGAAGCACCGAGGCGTTTGAGTTGATTGATAATCGCACTTCCGTATTCCTTCCGCCATTCCCAGACCGCCTCGACGAATTTTTCTCTGCCGACCTGGTGACGACTCAATCCTTCGCCGGCTAGTTTTTTTTCGACAACATTCTGGGTGGCGATGCCGGCGTGATCGGTTCCCGGCATCCAAAGAACGTTATCGCCGCGCAATCTTCTGTACCGGCACAGGATGTCCTGCAAAGTGTTGTTAAGGGCATGTCCCATATGAAGGACACCGGTTACATTGGGCGGCGGTATCACGATAGAATAACGATTCTTTGCATTTTCAGATTCAACGGCTGCAAACAGGCGTTCTTTTTCCCAGAAGTCATACCATCGTTTTTCCACATCATGGGGTTCATAAGCTTTGTCAAGAAGATCGGAACTCATGTGTTATTACTCCTAAATCGGGCGTTTTAAATTGAACAGGGGATTATTGAATAATCCCCTGTTCTTTTTCACTTAATTTTTTATCGTGACCAGATCGATCGGATAGAAAATATAGACGGCCCGCCAGCAGCGTTATTTTTCGCTGTCTGTGGACTCATCGAGAAGGGCTTTTTTCAATTTCTCAATTTCTCTTGTGACCGTTTTTTCGATTGTATCGACAAGAAGACGGTCGATTTTTTCATAAAACATCTTTTTTATAACGCGGTCCAATGCCGCTTCTACCTGTTCACCCGTCACCTTTTCCACATCAAAAAGATTCTCCTGGGCTTCTTTTTCAGAATCCAACTCAATCCCAAGTACATCGGCGAAATCATCCTTCAACGCCTCATCCACCATCGTTTCCGAATCCGGTTCACTCACGGCTTCAGTGGCTTCTTGCATGAGATCACTGTCTAATTCAGAGATGTCGTCGAATTCAGTCGCCGTATCGAAATCTTCCGAGATGGGTTCACCGATGTCTTCTGTTTTCAAGGATGTTTCGCCGGCGGTTTCGATTAAATCGATGATCGTTTCATCTTCCATGGTATCAAATTCAAGTTCCTGGTTCGCAGGGTCTCCGGTGGATTCTGATACTTCTTCCGGAACCGATTTCCCGGTATCTATTGGGTCAGGTTCTTCGACAGCCTGCAAAAGATCAATAATTTCTTCATCACCTTTGAGTGCTTCATCGGGCGCTTTATGGGCGTCATCCACTGTCGTCGCATCCGTTCCGGCCCCAGCGGTTTCATCTTTATCTTCTGCAACAGATTGCTCGACAACGTCCGTCAGGTCGATCAGTTCCTCATCGTCTCCCGGATCGACTGCTATTTCATCTTTAAGATCAATAATCGGTTCGTCTTCTGTGGATTCGGTTGTTTCATTTTTTTTGTCAGATTCATTTGGTTCGGTCATATCCATTCTCCCGTTCGCCAAATTGTTTTTTATGCCCAATGAGGATTAAACAAGCGCCCTATAATATTTGGGAATTTACCACACGGCATACATCGTGTCAAGATGTTTGCCTTTCTCCCTGTTTTGCTTTAAAATTTTATCCCAAGGATTTTTGGTGTTGTATTTGCAATCCATTAAGGTTTATGAATGACATGATCTCTGAACCTCATGCTTTCACGGGATGAGCGCCTCAAAGAAAATAGATTATGGACAAGAGGGGTATGCGGTATTTTTTTGTCGATTCATTGGAACCTGAAGATGCCATCTTCAGTATTACGGGGCCGGATGCCAGGCATATCAGAACCGTTTTACGCCTGAAACCCGGTGATAAAATCGGTCTCTTTGACGGCAAAGGTTTCGACTGCGAGGCTCAAATTGTCGATTTTTCGCCCGGAAAAGTTACTGCATCGCTCATTCGCAGATTCCCTTCAACTGCGGAATCTCCGATCCAAATTACCATTGCCCAAGGGTTTTTAAAAGAACGGAAAATGGACGGGCTCGTCCGGCAGCTCAGTGAACTCGGCATCACAAAATGGATGCCTTTTATTGCCGAAAGATCGGTTTCCATACCGGATAAAAAGCAGCTTGCGTCGCGCGCAAAACGCTGGGAGAAAATTGCAAAAGAAGCTGTCAAGCAGTGCCGGAGAGGGCGCATCATGAAGATCGGCGACACCGCATCTTTTTCTCAAGTCTTGAATCTGGCCGGAGATTGCGATCTTAAGATTGCTTTCTGGGAAAACGAATCCCGACCGGTTCAACCCATAAACCCCCAAAGCCCTGTTCAAACTGTATTTGCCCTCATCGGTCCCGAAGGCGGTTTTACCCGGAGGGAGATTGAGGTCGCCAAAGATTACGGATTTATTGCCGCGAGCTTGGGACCCCGGATTCTGAGGGCCGAAACAGCCGCTGTTGCGGCAAGTGTTTTGCTTCAATATCTTTTTGGGGATATGAACCAAAAATATCTTGACAAAAAAACAGGCCTTTAATAATTTTCAAATTTTAAAAGCCCAAGCCGAGGTAGCTCAGTCGGTAGAGCAGGGGACTGAAAATCCCCGTGTCGGCAGTTCGATTCTGTCCCTCGGCACCAGCGGCACACATGTAACCTGCTGTTTTTACAGCAGGTTTTTTTATGCATTCTGACCTTAAAATCGACCAATTTCATCTGTTACACACATTGCTTACACACATCGAACAGATGGAGTTGGAAAATGAAGGTCAAAATAGGCACATCGCCATCCTACCTTGTTAGAAACCCATACACATATTGCTTCCGAATGAATGTACCAAAGGATCTTCAATCATACATTGGCAGAAAAGAGTTGCGTTACTCACTCAAAACGGGATATCTGGGTGATGCAAAATACAAAGCACGTGTTATAGCAGGACAAGTTCAACTGGTATTCAAATTATTAAGGAAGGGTAATTCATCTCTTATGAAATTGTCAGACAACCAGATTCAGGAAATATTACAAAAGTATTTAAAAGAATACATAGACAGCATTGAAGAACGCATGTATTCTGATGATCCTCCCCCGTTTACAATAGACACCCGGCTTTTTCATCAATATGTTAATGATTTAGATGACATTAAGCAGGAAATCATTGAATACTTGGGTACACTTGATTACAGAACCGTTGAAAGTATTGTTGATGATCTCCTGAAAGAGAATGGCATAGATAATATAGATAGGTCATCTGTTTCTTATCAGAAGTTATGCAGAGGAATTCTCAAAGCACAGCTTAAGGGTATTGATATAGAGAAAAGGCAAATGCGTGGGGAATATTCAGATGACCAAGTTAAGCTAACAACTGAAATGTTAACGTCAATTAATTCTGGTAAAGTGTCAAAGATGCTTTCAGAAGTTTCCGATGAATATTGGAAAGAAAGTGAATCAGGATGGAAAGATAGAACGATAGTTGAATATCGTGGATTTAATAAGCGTCTCCTTGAATCGCTTGGCTATGAGACTGAAGTCCACACAATCGATTTTCAAACTGTTAAGGACTGCAGGGATAACCTAAAGGAAACAGGGAATAAGGGTAAGCCGTTATCAATTAAAAGAGTTAATATGTACATTGAGTATGCAACTGCTCTGTTTAATTTTGCCAAGCGGAACAAATACATAAGCGAAAATCCAGCATCAGGTTTGATGTTCAAAGATAAAAGAAGCCCAGATCAAATTACAGATGTTTTTGATAAGGAGGATCTGCAAAAGCTCTTTCTATCAAAGGAATACATTGAAAATAAACATCTGCACAGTCATAATTTCTGGGTTCCGATACTGGGATTATTCACTGGGTGCAGACTTGAAGAAATATGTCAACTATACGTTGATGACGTCAAGGAAGTTAATCGGGTTTGGGTCTTGGACATAAACGAGAAAAGATCTGACCAAAGTGTAAAGACCTCCGAGAGGCGGCTTGTTCCTTTGCATCCGCTTATATTAGACGATTTGAAATTTCTGAACTATAT
>JAJDND010000160.1 GCA_022340885.1 Desulfobacterales bacterium
TTTTACCAGAGCCACGGCTTCGGCAGCCGTAAAAATATCGAGTTGGCAGCAGGAGCAGCGGAAGGTGTTCTCTGTCCGTTGGGCGCATGTAACATTGCCGAACTGCTGCCGGCCGATAATCCTCAAAAGAAAGTGACCGAACAATATAGAAAAGACTACTTGGCCAGTTGTAACGAGCCAGTATCTTCATTCGGCGGCCACGCATGGGATGCGCTGGAGATGGTGAAAGAAGCGCTTTCGCATGTGGGCGGCAACAGGGCTAAAATCCGGGACTATCTTGAGAATAATATTAAGGGTTTTGTGGGCCAGCACGGGATATTCACCTATTCACCGACAGATCATAATGGTTTGACAAAAGATGCGTTTAATATGGTGGTGGTGAAAAATGGAGACTGGGCTCTGGCGGACTGATTTCTTTGCCCAAGTTATTATCTGCTGTTTACACGATTCTGGTCATTAATGCAATAAAGCTCTCCGCAGCCTTCTGCGGGGAGCTTTGTTTAATAAATTCAATGGAAAAAATTACTGTCACAGGTCAGATTTTTCAGTACTTAATCACGGGGCTCACCGTAGGTAGTATTTATGCCATGGTGGCTGTGGGATTTAATATTATTTACAATGTCACAGAGATCATTAACTTTGCCCAAGGCGAATTCGTCATGCTGGGCGGGTTGATCATGGTTTTTTTTTATGCGGTGGTGAAACTGCCCCTGATCGTGGCGTTTCCGGCCACGGTGATCCTCGTGACCCTGGTGGGGATACTCCTGGATCGCCTGGCCATCCGCCCCATCCGGCACCCTTCTGTTTTGACGCTGATTATCGCAACCATTGCCGCATCGATTTTGATCAAAGGGGCAGCCATGCTGATCTGGGGCAAGGACCCTTATGACCTTCCGGCGTTTTCCGGACGCGATGCCATCACGGTCTTCGGCGCGGTCATACAACCTCAGTATTTCTGGGTAATCGGTTTTCTGATCATCGTCGTTATCGCGTTATCGATATTTTTTGATCGAACCATTATCGGAAAAGCCATGAGCGCCTGTGCGGATAATCCGGATGCCGCCAGTCTTGTGGGGATTAACGTTCAGCAGATGATTTTGCTCTCATTTGCCCTTTCCGCAGCCATTGGTGCGGTGGCCGGTATTACCATAACGCCGATATCCCTGATGGAATACGACCGGGGGGCGATGCTGGCGGTAAAGGGATTCGGAGCGGCCATACTCGGCGGACTCGGAAGTTTCCCGGGAGCTGTCGTAGGGGGGCTGATTATGGGTACCATCGAATCTTTAGGTGCCGGACTCATCAGTTCAGGATATAAGGATGCTTTTGCGCTGATTGTGCTGCTGGTTGTGTTGTTCTTCAAGCCCAGCGGGATTATGGGAAGCATAGAGATCAGCAGGATTAAGAGGTTTTGAGCATGTTACGAATCGGCAAGCTTCCCATCGCGGTTTTTGCACTCTTTATCGTTGCTTTTCCATGGATCGCCCACAAAGTCCCACCTATCGAAAACTATACCGACATCATGATTTTCGTGGGGATTTACTGCCTCATCACTTTGGGTTTGAGCCTGCTCATGGGATATGCCGGTCAGATTTCCATCGGGCATGCGGCCTTCTATGGCATCGGAGCATATACTTCCGCGATCTTGACGGCGAATTATGGTCTGGATCCCTGGTTGTGTATGTTTTTCGGCATAATTTTGTCGGCGGTGGTAGCGGTACTGGTGGGCGCGCCATCTCTCAAGCTGCGAGGCCATTATCTGGCCATGGCAACCCTTGCCTTTGGAATTATCGTCTATATCGTTTTCAACGAGGAGACAGCCTGGACCGGTGGTCCGGACGGTATGACCGGCATACCGGGATTAAGTTTGCTTGGATTTGCGTTCGATTCTGTTGACAGATATTATTACCTGGTGTGGATTTTTGTTTTTGCGGCTTTTATCTTTACCGCCAATTTAATTCAGTCGGACACCGGACGGGCCTTAAGAGCCATCCATGCCAGCGAACCGGCGGCCGGTGCCATGGGCGTGGATATATCCGGATATAAATTGCTGGTTTTTGTCTATTCCGCGGTCCTGGCCTCTCTGGCAGGAAGTCTTTATGCCCATTACCTTAATTTTATCAATCCGTCCACTTTTGACCTTTTCTTTTCGATCAAACTTTTGATTATGATTGCACTGGGAGGTATGTACAATCTATGGGGCGCGATTATCGGCGCCGGTCTCATCACGTTTTTAAGCTATGAATGGCTGCATTACTTTGAAGAATTCGAAGTTATCGTGTACGGCGCGATTCTGCTGGTAGTGACCATATTTCTTCCCAAAGGACTGGCGGGAACGCCGGAGATTGTAGAAGGCTGGTTCAGGAAATAATGACCCGATGAATTTTATAGGAGAAGATAATATTCTGGAAGTGAACCGCGTAAACATGGCCTTCGGCGGTTTGATGGCGTTGAGCCATCTCAGTTTCAAAGTCAAAAGAGGAATGATCAAGGCGGTTATCGGCCCCAACGGCGCGGGGAAAACGACCCTCTTCAATATCATTACCGGCTCTTTTCCGCCGACCGAAGGCTCGATTATATTCAAGGGCATGCCGGTTGAACACCTGAAAGCTCACAAGATCGCCCATAGAGGCATCTCCAGAACGTTTCAAACGGTGGAGCTGTTCGATAATATGACGGTACTGGAAAATGTGATGCTGGGGTGTCATACACGTATCCGGACCTCGTTTCTGGCTTCGGGTTTAAGACTACCCATGGCCCGGAAAAAAGAGGCCCAAATACGGGAAAAAGCCATGAAGATCCTGAAATTTATCGGTCTTGCCGAAAAGTTCAAAGATCCTGCGGACAGTCTGCCCCTTGGCGAGCAGAAGATACTCGAAATCGGACGCGCACTGGCCGGCGACCCGGATCTGATTTGTCTGGATGAACCCGCGGCCGGTCTCAACGAGACCGAAACTTATGTGGCCTCTTCTTTGATTCGGGCCATCAATGCAAAGGGAATTACCGTTTTACTGGTGGAACACGACATGAAGGTGATCATGAACATCTCCGATGAAATTGTCGTATTGAATTACGGGCAGAAGATCGCCGAAGGATCGCCCGATCAGATACAAAATAACGCCAGGGTGATTGAAGCTTATTTGGGAAGCGGATGATTGTCCGTCTCGAAAATTTAGCGGTTTTTTGAAAGTTATGAAATATGCTTGTTATTAAGGGCTTAAACGCTGCCTATGACAATATCCGGGTGCTGAAAGACGTTTCCATCAAGGTGCCGAAAGGAAAGGTGGTTTCAATTATCGGCGCGAACGGGGCGGGTAAATCCACGTTGCTGAAGGCGATCTCGGGGCTGATGCAAATCAAAAAGGGCAGTATTCTTTACAAGGAAAAAGATATCGTTGGAATGACCGCCAACCGGATCGTGGGATTGGGGATATCACAGGTGCCCGAAGGGCGGCAGATCTTTGCCCATCTGAGTGTTTTAGACAATATTCATCTGGGCGCTTACCTTTATTTTAAACGTAACAACCGGCTTGAGATCACTGAACGCGTTCATCGCATTTACGAGATCTTCCCCATCCTTGAAACACGATCGAAGCAGATTGCCGGTACGCTGTCCGGCGGCGAGCAGCAGATGCTGGCCATTGCCCGGGCCCTGATGGCACGGCCGGAGCTCCTGCTTCTAGATGAGCCTTCCATGGGCATCGCCCCGTTGGTCGTGCGTGAAATTTTCAATGTGATCGAAATGCTCAACGAGTCCGGAACCACAGTCCTGTTGGTGGAACAGAATGCCAGGGCAGCCCTGAAAGTGGCCGATTACTCTTATGTGCTCGAAAGCGGTGAAATCGTAATGGAAGGGCTGGCCGGCGAATTGCTGGATAATCCCAAGGTCAAAGAAGTATATCTCGGCGGATAGATAGTGTCCATCCATAAATGGTCTTTTTGCCCAAGCTCGGCGTTATGCTCAAAAAATAATCCTCGGAATATCAACTGTATGCCTGCGGTAATTTTTTTCGCATGCCTTGATCTTGAACAAAGATCCTCATTTATGGATGGACACCATTTAAAATATTATCAATTTAAATCATTACCGCAATCGAAAGATTGGGATAACACCATGAACTCCGAAAAATCGAAAGACACCCAAAAAGATACCGATGGTAAGCACAAACCGATGATTCATTTGATCTATGGGATTGCGCTGACCCTGGCGGGCATCGGCGTGTTTTACAGAATACCCCAGGTTATGCCCAGGATCGAACAAATGCATCAATTTTCTTCAGTGATGGGCTTTATCCGTTTCAGTTTCTACCTGGTGGGTGTTTTGCTTATCGGCGGCGGTTTGAAAAAGATTTATGAAAATTATAAGAAATTGTAACATCCTCTCCGTTTAAACCTTTTAGCGGAAAACGGGCAAGAAGGCTTCGATTTGGCGTTAAAGGGAAAATCGATATTGCCGTTAGCGATATCGATATGCCGAAAATCAACGGCTTTGAATTCTGTGAAGCGTTCCTCATCAATTCCGGGTGCATAGAAATTTGTGCAGCAGTGCACATTTTTCTGTGCAATTTTCCCATCTGAACTTCTACCTTTAATCTTTCCGGTTTATCCGATTTATACATCCTCTTAAATTTCATTTTTTTATACGACCCCTTAAACTCCTTTCAATCCAGGTGTTACAGAGAGTTTCCAATGGCAATATCTATTGCCAACACGTTGGTTTTTCAAAGTAATAGCTTTTTGGCATAGGGATTGCTGATGTTGTGAGTGTTCAGTGTTCAGAGTTCAGAATTCAGGAAATGCAGAATACGATTCGGAAGGATCACTATCCTGAACGCTGAACTCTGGATACCGAACACCGAGCACTATAACCACTGAACATTTGCTTCATTTGGAAACAACCCTAAAGCAAGGAGGTCGGAGATGAAGAAGACATATATGAAGGTAGAAGATCTTGACGTCTATAAGAGGCTTTGTAAGCTCCACATTGAGGTGTGCGATCTGAGCCGTAAATGGCCACAGGAGGAGCAGTACGAACTAGGATCTCAAGTGCGTCGGTCTTCAAACAGTTCTCCTGCGCAGTTAGCTGAAAAGCATGATGATCGGCATATTCGTAATAAGATCGAAGGCGTCAATCGGAGCAGAGCTGAAGCCGGTGAAACAATCCACCATTTGTTCATGTCAAAGCTTAAAGGCTACATTGATCCATCTGTTTATAATTCATATCGAGACCGTTACAAGGAGTGTATCCGCATGCTAATCGGTCTGGAGAAATCATTGGAAAAACATTTACCAAAACCAGAGCGGCGATGGAATGTGAGTGATGGGGGGAGCTCTGATAAGCGTTGAACACTGGTCAGGACGCTAGCTGAATTCAAGGCTCCGATGACGTTTTTGGGTGTTCAATATTCAGTGTTCAGAGTTCAGCTGGCAACCGCTGCGCGGTCCAGTGTTCGATGTTCAAGTTCATTTGTTTTCAAGAAATGGAAGTTATCCTTCAACCTTTACCCTGAGTAACATCTGAACTCCGAACCCTGAACGCTGAACACCGAACACTCGTCGCTGTATTCGCAGCAACGAAAGAGGCCTATCATGTTGATCAAGAAGAACCTTTCAAAGACTGTCGGCTTGAATCCTCGTAAACTGAAATCCGAGATTGATTATCGCAAAAGACTCCAGGATATTTGCAACAAGATACATGGGGTCGAAAATCTGGATGAGCTCCTGGTGGATCTGAAAGATGAGATCATTACGCTTTTTGAAGCCGAGCGGCTCACGGTTTATGTTGTAAACGGGAAAACCCATGAACTGGTGTCCCGGTTTAAATCCGGCAATGAAACCGAAGAAATCCGGATTCCCATGTCTACCGCCAGCATATCCGGATGTTCCGCCTTTAAAAGAAAACTCATCAACATTAAAAATGTGTATGATACATCTGAATTAAAGCGCGTCGATCCGGAGCTTGAATTCGATCATCGGTGGGATCTAAAGGCCGGCTTTCAGACGCACCAGGTTTTAGCGATTCCGATTATCTTTAAAAAGTTTCTGATGGGCGTCATTCAGCTCATCAATCGAAACGGCGGCGGGGCATTCACCCGGCTCGATGAACAATCCGCCGGGGAGATGGCCGACATCCTTGGCATTGCCCTGTATAATCAGAAAAAGATGGCAAAGTCAAAGCCTGGAAAATTTGATTATCTTCTTCAAAACCATATATTAACTCAAAAGGAACTTCACAGAGCCATATCAGATGCCAGGGCAGGAAAAGCGTCTGTTGAATCGGTTTTAATGTCTGATTTTAAAATTTCCAAGCAGGATATCGGAAAATCGTTCAGTCAATTCTACAATGTTCCGTTTGTGGCCTATGATCCCGGCATCTCCATTTCGAATAAGCTTTTTGCCAATGTCAAAGTGGCGTTTATGCGAAAAAATGTCTGGGCTCCGTTAAAGACGGAAGACGGAAAAATCGTTATTGCCATCGACAATCCCCATGATCTCCGAAAAATCGGCGAAATTAAGACGCTTTTTTCAAACCGGCCCATTTCTTTAAGAGTGGCTTTAAAAAAGGATATCCTCGCCTTTATTCAACACGGGATTCGGAAAGAAAAGACACTGGCTTCAAGATCGGAAATCCTGTCCCGGCTCAAGGTCCCGGAAGTGGAGATAAACGATGAGGACTCCGTATTATATGAAGAAGACAGCGCCATCGTCCAGTTTGTCAATAAAGTGATTATCGATGCTTATCGGAATGGCGCTTCCGATATACACATAGAACCTTATCCGGGGAAAACAAATACTCAGATACGGATACGGGTTGACGGCGCCTGCAGGTTGTTCGAGAGCATTCCCTACATCCTGCGGGACAAAATTGTGTCACGTATCAAAATCATGGCAGATCTTGATATTGTTGAGCGACGCAAACCTCAGGACGGGAAGATCAAATTCAAAAAATACGGCGGCCCGGATATCGAACTTCGTGTCGCGACAATTCCGACCCAAGGCAATGTGGAAGATGTTGTCTTGCGAATACTCGATGCCGGTGAGCCCCTTCCTTTGGGGAAAATAGGTTTTTCGAAAAGTAATTATCATTATTTTGTCGATGCCATCACGCAGCCCCACGGCCTTGTTTTTGTTTGCGGTCCCACGGGTTCGGGAAAGACCACCACGCTGCATTCTGCCATGGCGCATATTAATACGACGGATACAAAAATCTGGACCGCGGAGGACCCTGTGGAAATCAGCCAAAAGGGATTGAGACAGGTTCAGGTCAAACCCAAAATCGGATTTAACTTTGCGTCTGCCATGCGGGCGTTTTTAAGGTCGGATCCGGATGTGATTATGGTGGGTGAAATGAGAGACAGAGAAACGACATCCATCGGCATCGAAGCATCTCTGACCGGCCACTTGGTACTGTCGACCCTTCACACAAACAGCGCCCCTGAAAGCATTACCCGGCTTCTGGATATGGGAATGGACCCATTTAATTTTGCAGATGCAATTCTATGCATCCTCGCTCAGCGCCTGGTACGAACCACCTGTGTCCATTGCAGACAGCCGTATCCTTTATCCAAAGACGCGCGCGATGAACTTGCCAGAGAATATGGTTCTGCCAGCGAATTCGAAAGACATCTTGATATGGCAAATCGCGATGATGTGCAGCTGTACCGGCCCAAAGGATGTGACAGATGTTACAATACGGGATACGCCGGTCGAATCGCGCTGCACGAACTATTGCGGGGAACCGATGAGATGAAAAAACTGATCCAGAATAGTTCATCGGTGGAAGCGATACGCCGCCAGTCTGTAAAAGACGGCATGAAAACTTTGAAGCAGGACGGTATTGAAAAAATCCTAAAAGGGCACTGCGACCTGTTGCAGATCAGAAAAGTATGCATGAAATAGCGCGAATCGGTCAACCCCGGGTCAGCTTGCCCGTGATGTCATAAACATTGCCGAAAGCATGGCTTGATTGGTCCAGTTTGATTATGGGGAACATATCGGAAATTTTGGTCTGGACATGTTTGTCATAGGATATACTGCCCATATCCGAAGAAGAAATGGTGAGGTATTTTTCAGCGACGATCTGAACAATACGGCCGGCATTTTCTTCCTTATCTTTTCTAACCATATTGGTGATGACTGAGAGGTGGATATCCCCGATCTCTTTTTTTAACAATTCAACGATATTATTTTCATCCGATTCTTCAATCATCTGAATCAGTTCTTTGATGGTTCGAATTTTGAGGACATTTTTAGGGTCCATGGCAATCTTAACCAGTGCTTGAAGGGACGGGTTTTTGCTGGAAAGCCGGCTTAACTTCCGGTAAACGGCGTTGCGAACAAATATGTAGGCATTTTGAATCGATGTCGGTTCCGGGGTAAGGACCACAATTTTTTTATGGGCGACAAGAAAGAAATCCAGAACGTTGAAAGAGGTGCCGGCTCCGAGATCGAGCACGACATAATCCGCATCCAGCCTTGACAGGTGGGTGATCAGTTTGATCTTTTGGCTGAAATGGGGATTTGCCAAAGAAAGAACATCACTTGCGCCGCTGATCAGGCGAAGGTTTTTTTCTTCGGTTTCGATGCAAATATCTTCCAATGACTCAAATTTACGCGTGATGAAATCATTCAGTGTTCTGGCCGGACTTTTAATTCCAAGAAGGGTATGCAGATTGGCCCCTCCCAAATCAACATCCACGAGGATCGTTCGGTTGCCCATTCTGGCCAGCCAGAATGCCATAATGGTGCTGACAACGCTCTTCCCGGCGCCGCCCTTTCCTCCGCCGATTGCCCATATTTTGGGACGATATTCGCTTACCTTGTTCAGTTCTTCGTTCACTTGGCACCTTATTATATGATTTTAATTTGGAACCACTTGGGGTTATTTATCCATCAGCGAATTCCATAAGCTCCAGATGAGGTTTTGTTCCGCTTCGGACCCGCAGCAATAGCCTTTCAATAATTCTCGGTCGATATCGCCCATCTCTTTGAAATGAATCCCGATAATGGCTGTTTTTTTCCCTTCGACTGAAATTTCCTTGCTCCAGACGATATTTCCCAAGATATTGATTTTCATAGATTCTATTGGCAGACTCATCTGCATTTTGACATTTTTCCCGGTCAAATTATCCAAATGGCCGGTTTGATATTTCGCGCCCAGAACAACGCAGGTGCCGCCCATGGAAATATCGTCTGTAAACCCCGATAGATTTAAGGGACTTTTTCCGGTTTCGCTCTGAAAAATCTTCAAATTCACTTGCATTGGAAGTTGGTGGCGGGTCGTTTTACGAACCGTTTTTGAGGATTTTTCTCTGTCGGAATCTATTCGAGATTTGCAAAGGGTGTGTATCAGAAGATCAATGTTCGGATGTTCCGTGCAAAGGGAGAGCAACCTTGGTTTGGATATTATAAGCAATTCAACGTGGGTGATGGATTCGATATCCGATGGCGATAAATTTTCATCTGTCAACGGATATATTTCGCCAAAAAAGTCACCCTCGACAAGACTTGTCCGGATTTTTTTTTTCAGATTTTCCTCGTTTTCGAGGCGATGATGAAAGGTCTCTTCAAGCGCCCCGGAAACCACAAAACACAACTCGTGTTCTTCATCGCCAAATTTTTTCACCATTGTATTGGCGGGGCATGTATAAAGAGTGAGCTTGGTCAATAAGGCGACCATTTCCTCATAGGCCAGACCAGTGAAGAATTTTTGTGCCTGGGTATCCATAGGGTCGCATTTACATAAGACTTCGTGAAAAGCCAGCCCCTCTTCCCGTGACGGTTTGGTGATCCGCCATTCAATGATTTTGGATGCAACCGCTTGCAACGGCATGCCCGTTTCTATAAATAGCCTGGCTGATGTATTGTATTCATCGGCGGCATTCAGTGACTTTTCGTTTACCAGTCGATCGGCAAAAACTCTATGGAGCCGCGCATCATTTGGAAAAGCTTTGATCAGGTTCTCAAACTCTTCGATGGAATCGATGGTGATAGAACCGTCAATGATGCGGTTGACAACGCTATGTTGTTTATCGATCCAGTCGCTCATGACTCACCTTGAAGTGAAAGCTTAACCGAAAAATTTATTTTTCGGATAAAATTTTTTGTTCTTTCAGCATTTCGATGATTGCGTCGATACGCTGATTCATAATATGGTTTTTTTTATCAGAGAGGCTGAGGATTTTGTGCAATAATTTTATTTTCGTATCGAATTTCAGTAAAATATCTCCAAATTGAGCAAGCTTCTCACTCATTGATACAAAGCGTTTATGCTCCTCATCCGGCGCCGAATTCGCCGGCGCAGACGTCTGCTGTTTCCTGAAAGCTTTTATCATGTTTTCGAGATCATTTTTTTCTGCCTCTGACAGACCGACGGTGATTTCTTCCAGAACTTTGTCGTTCATGTTACCCCCTGTCATCACGATAGGTCATATTTTTCGAACTCACTTTGAATTTCAGTATCTATATCGGAGATGCGCTTATCCGAGGCTTTGATGAAATCCAAAATTTCACACAGATGGGCGATATTGATCGTCTGTTTTTTCTTGAATAACGTCAGAATCAATAATACCACAATACAACCCGCAATGACATCCAATATCGCGAGAAGATAGGTTTGAGCGGTAGTATGCCCCTTTGAAAGCGGCGGCGACATTTTCTTCTCTTCGGAAATTTGATTCGACGTTTTTTGGGGTAAAATATTTTGAGATGTCTGCGATTCACTCAACGGCGGTTTTTTTGCCGTCAAGAGTTTAACAGCGGATTCGGGGACTGTTTTTTCCGGTGTACTTTGAAGAATATCATTTGCTTCTTTTTTGTCGGGCGAAGGAGGCGATTCTGTCACTGATGCTTTGGGTAAAGATTCCTTTTGTTCGGAATTTTCGGTTGGGGAAGACATCCAGTATGCATCCGCAACAACTCGATCAGGGGCCGAAAGTGTATATGACTTGAGTATAAAATATGGAAAAGTCAGGCTGACAACGGCGGTCAGATTTGATTTCTGCCGAATAAATTCAACGGAACGAACCAACTGGGTTTTACCTGTTTTATATGCTGTCAGATGCGGGAGATTGGTGGTGCTGTTGAGAAAAACCAGGGAGAATTTTCCTTTACCCTTGATCTCCGGTTTCTTGAATTGAACGGCGCTCTGGAATTCGAATACGATACGGGCAAAGTTTTCATGTTTGCCGGTTCTGACCTTGCTTAAATTGGCGGCCGCAGCCCAATCAAATTGCAGCAGTAAAAAAGCGGCTGCAATGATCAGGATTCGTCTTAATTTCATTTACACTCCCAATTGGTGGTATGAATCAAACATCTCGAAATTTCTAATAATTATAGATGACGAATGACGTTCTGTCAAATTAAATAAGGGCATATGGGATGTTGATCGGCTGAATTAAAGAAAGACCTTTTCCTTCATGGCGAGTTTAAATTTTAGAAGTTGCTTATGGTAATATGCCCTGTTTGTTACGTCCATTTCCAGCGCCTTGCGTTCGGCATCGACGGCTTCTTGAAACCTGCCGTTGACGTAATAACTCTCGGCGAGCGTATCGAGGATTTGCGGGGTTTCTTCGAGTGCGGCGGCTCTTTCGGCAAGATCCAGCGCTTTTTTGGGATCGCGAAAGCGTTCAACTTCGCAAGTTGCATAGAGCCATGCGAGGTTGTTCAATGCATGGGTATAGTTCGGATCGATCCTGAGCGATTGCCTGTAAGCGTTAATTGTTTCCGTAAAATTTTTGCTGCTGTAGTAAAGATCCCCCAGCGCGCTGTAAAGCGATGGGTTGTTCGGGGTTTTTTCTATCTCTCTTTGGATTATTTTTAAAAAAAACTGCGTATTGATCTTTTTTCCGGTTTCACCAAAATTCAAATGATAGCCCACACCGCAGAACAGAAACATCCCGACCAGATACACAGCGATGCTTTTCTTGATTTTGCGGTCATGGTGACGAATCCACATCCTGTCCGATTCACATTTTATTAGAAAATCGATGCGTTTTTTAATGCTGAAATGGTGCCAGTTGGGCCTGTCGGCCGGTTCTCCACTGGTGGCGGCGATTTTTTTAAATGTCGAAATCAAAGGTTGGGCGTTATCGAAAAGCGTATAGACGTAGGTGTCTGCCTGACGCTCGAAATTTCGCATAAAATAACCGAAAATATAGCGAAAATAGATTACAAAAACAACGATGATCGTCATGCTGAAAATTGAAGTGGTAACGGTGGTTTGATCGATGCCGGTGCTGGTTATCAAACGGTATATGGACGCCGAAACGACAATCGAATAGATCAGCAGGTTAAATGTGGCAAATGAAATGATCATATAACCGATAAAAAACAGCAAATAAAAAAGGAGATGATGTTTTTTGACATGTCCGATCTCATGGGCAATCACCGCATCGACCTCTTCGGGTTGGAGCATGTCAAGCAGGCTGTGGGTTACAAGGATATATCTGAATTTCTTAATCAAACCCATCACGGCGGCGGTGATCATTCTGCCGCCGAAAATCGGCCAGTAAAGTATATTGTGATATTCCAAACCGGCTTTTTCACACAAATTTTCAATTCGTCTTCTATGTTCGCCCTTTTCAACTGGCTTGCATCTCCAAAATTTTTGGATCATGGCCGGACCCAATACGGCAATGGCCAGGAGAAAAACTAAAAAGTAAGTGATTTCACCTGCGGTGGTGGCAAGGAGTTGTTTGGGAAGAGAAAACGGCAGCACATTGATGATATCTGCTACACCGGACAACAAAATCCAGGGTAAAAGGATGGGCACCGCAAATGAGATCTGGGAAAAAATGTATGTTTTTCGTGACATCCCGGATGGATAGAGGCGTTCGGATGGGGTATGGGCACATGCCCAAACAATGGCAAGGTAACCGGTAAAAAGGGTGAGAAACAGAAGCGCTTCGAGCGTGGGAATGGCATTTAGGAACGGGATGCCCACTAAAAAAGACGACAGATTGAGACCATAAATATCAATCGAAAAGAGCGCGATGGCCATGATGGATTGACGCGTTAACGTCGATCTTAACTTATGGTCAAGACGGAACGAGGTTTGTTTTAAGATCTGCCTTTCCACCCTGCGAAACTGCAGCCGGGTGAATGCCGCAAAAACGGCAATCAGGGCTACAAAGAGAAACAGGGTTTCGGGGCCTGAAAAATTTGTTTTTTCCGAAGGCTGGTAGGTGCTGTATATCAGCAGTACAATGATGTAATATATAAAGTTGCTGAACATAAGGATTACTTGAAAAATCTTTCTTTTTCGCTGTATATGCAGCCGCAATATTGCTGGCGATACATTCCCAGGCGTTTTGAAGTCTCAACGCCTTCTTTCCATCCAATCCGAAAATCATTGTAATAAAACGGGATTCCCACTGATTTTCCGATGGCTTCACCGATTGACTTTATATCATCATGTTTCTGGAATTTGCTGTATAGCAGTGTGGTGCTGAAACAGTCAAACTTTCCGCGTTTTGCCGTCAGGGCTGTTGATCGGAGCCGCTCATGGTAGCAATAAAAACATCGGTTCGATTCCCTGAACGCCGTATTTCTGATAAAACCCTCCAGATCATAGCCTTCCTGGTAAATGACCCTGAGATGGACATCACCGGCATATGATTCCAGTGTCTTTTGCCGTTTTATGCATTCCGTGTATGGATGGATGTTGTTTCGATAAAAAAACCCCATTATCTCAAACCCTTCATGGCGAAGAACCTTGACCGGGTATATGGTACACGGGCCGCAACAGGTGTGAAGAAGAATCTTCATTTTCTTTCTCCGAATATTGCCGTTCCGATCCGCACAAGGGTTGCCCCTTCTTCAATAGCGGTTTCAAAGTCATTGCTCAGCCCCATCGAGAGTTCATGCAGGTCAACCCCGGATACTGTTTGATGGATTCGATTCCTTAAATTCCGAAGTGCGGAGAAATAAGGCCGAACTTTTTCAGGGTCGGTGAAATAGGGCGGCATGATCATCAGCCCTTTTACGGATAAATGTTGCAGGCAAGAGATATCTTTGATCAGGTTCGATGTATTTTCGATGTCGATGCCTGATTTTGATGGCTCATTGCCGATATTGATTTGAATGAGAATTTCTTGAATTTTATTAACTTTTTTTGCCTGTTTATCGAGTTCGCGTGCCAGTTTCAGGGAATCCACGGAATGGATCAAATCAAAAAGCCTGACAGCATATTTGGCTTTGTTGGTTTGCAGGTGGCCGATAAAATGCCACGAGACCGGATATGCGGCCAGCGCATTAAACTTGTTTCGGGTTTCCTGGATATAATTTTCACCAAGAATGTCGATGCCGGCATCAATGGCTGCTTTTATACGGTCTGCCGAAACGGTTTTGCTGACCGCAACCAGCCGAACGCTTTTAGGGTCACGGCAGCATCTTACGGCCGAATCGTTAATGCGATCCTTTATATCTTTGAGGCGCTTCCCAATATCCATATTTCAATTGATTCCCCAAAAAACAATTCCCATGCAGAGTTAACCAAGGTGGCCCTTCGGTTTAGAATATATATTCCCTGGACATATGAATAATTTCTTCTTTTATCAGAAATTCGATGACTTCACAAACCGGAAGCCCCACGACATTTGTATATGAGCCACAAATACTTTTGACAAGAAAGCTTCCAATTCCCTGAATCGCATAAGAACCTGCCTTGCCGAACGGTTCTTTTGTTTGGATATACCACTGGATTTCTTTGTCGGTTAGATGTTTAAAGAGAACGTCAGTCTTGACGGTTGCGGAGAATTTTCTGTTTTTGGCCCTACAGACGATGGCATATCCGGTAAGCACCTGGTGGGTTTGGCCGCTAAGTTGTTCGAGCATGATCCGCGCGTCATCTTCTGATTGCGGTTTCCCGAGTATCTTTCCGTTACTAAGTACAATAGTGTCCGCTCCAATGATCCATTTATCCGGGTATTTTTGAGATACGCTGTCTGCCTTGGCTTCAGACAGAATCCGTACGTAAGTCTCAGGTGATGACAGGGGAATCTTGGTTTCGTCAATATTGCTCGGCATTACGGAAAATTTCAGCCCCGCCTGTTCCAGCAAATATCGGCGCCGGGGAGATTTTGACGCAAGAATCAACGGAGGATTTTCGTTCTGTATTTTCATATCGTAATATATGTCTAAAGGAAAAAAATAGATTTATAATCCGGCCCACTTTGCTCAGTCCGCTGTGTGGCGGGAAAATGTCGGAATAATGGGCTTTAAGGAAGATACGCATTCCATTGTTCCAATCAAATATGCGCGATAGTCAGGGGACGTCTTTGTTTTTTGAAGGTTCAACCATTTTTTGATAGTTTGTATAATAAATATCTGTTAATGTTAAAAAAGCCGTTGTAACAAGCGGCCCGTAAATGATGCCGAGGATGCCGAAGAGCTTTAATCCGCCGATGATCGAGAAAAAGACCAGCAGGGTATGCATTTTCACGCGTTTTCCCACCAGTTTGGGTTTTATCAGGTTGTCGACGCTGATGGAAAGGACAAGATAAAATACGATGAAAAATATACCCGATGCCATCTTGCCTGAAAATATCAGATAGATTGCCGCAGGGATAAATACCACACCGATGCCGATAATCGGGAGAAACGCCAAAAGTCCCATGATCACCCCCCACAAAAAGGGAGATTTTAAACCGAAAAGCGAAAAAACAATACCCCCGACTGTTCCTTGGATCAGCCCTCCCAGGCCGTTGCCGATGAGAACGGCTCCTGCCATATCCTTGAATTTTTGAATGAGTTTTTCATCCTGTTCTTTGGGAAGGGGAGACAGGTCGATAATGAAAGAAACCAATTTGTCGCCGTCCATTAAAAGATAATAGATAATCAAGAGCATGAAAAAGAAATAGAGAAAAAAATTCAATATATTGGATGCGATGGAACTCGCCTGCTGGTACAAAAAAAGGCCGACGATCTTGCCTAACTCGGAAATTCCTTTGTTAAGCTCTTCACCGGTTATGTGCAGGTTGAAAGGCAAGAGGTAATGGTTTATTTTGTCAAGAATTTTGCTGGCTTCCAGGATTTGTTTGATCTGGTCGCTGATGACCGCGCCTTTTCCCATGAGATAAAGGCCGTAAGCTTCTTTTGATAATATGCCCACAAAGAATATCGTTGGAATGAACAATATCAAAAAAATTAAAGCGCAGCTTAGAAGGGATGAGAGAGATGGACTGATTTTACGGTTTAAAAAGGCATAAACCGGTTTGAAAAGGCTTGTCACGACAGCGGCGAGAATAATAACCGATATAAAGGGCCATAAAAGACGGCCGAGGAGAAACGCCGAGACAAGAAAAAGCGCCAGAAAAAACCATAATATCATATCTCCGGAAGTTTTATCTTGCATAGTGATTCCAATTCGATAAGACTCGGCTCCATATCGATAAAGCCTTATATAAATTTGCTTTCTTTTGGATAAGCGGAAACCGGCGGTTTATTCGCCTTCGCCGGAATACCTCGCAGCCAGCTTGTTAGAGCGCATCGGAAAGCCCTTTTAACGGGGCAGCGGGGAGTTTCATTTGCCGGCAAATCCGATCGCTACAAATATCAGTAGGATTTCATAGGCGAAAACAGACACATAATTTTGGCCGGTTAACGCATATACGATACCTCCCCCGATGATCGCCGGCACACCAAATACCACCAGCGTGCCCAACCTTCTGCTGATATTCATCGAATGCAACCTCCTTTTTAGCTTGAAACGCTCAGCCCGGTAATGGTTAAGCCTAACCCAAATAGCGCTTGCAATACCCTGCAAGCTTGCTTATTTTTTAAAATAAGCTCGTGCGTTATTTTTGCATTCAAAATCGACTCATAGCTTTTAACAATAACGTGTTTACAAGTAAAGAGAAAATCGACATAATATTTCAGTTGCTTTCAATTTTTTTGCTTCCGTTATCGAGGATGGCTTTCATATGATAAGCTTCTAAATGCGACGCTAACAAAGGAAGACAATGTGTGTTTGATTTTAGTGTCATATGGCATGCACCGGGACTACCGGATGGTGTTGGCAGCCAACCGGGATGAATATTATGACCGCCCGACGGCGCCGATTGCCTTTCATGATGATTCACCGGAAATTCTCGGTGGTAGAGACCTCAAACATCATGGCATGTGGTTGGGGGTTACCCGAAGCGGGAGAATTGCCGCGATCACCAATTACAGGGATCCGGAGTTCAATATCTCCAATGCCCCTTCAAGAGGGTTTTTGGTCAGAGATTTTTTGGCGGGTGATTCGCCACCGAAAGCGTATCTCGAACATATTCAATGCAATAAAGACCGATACAACGGGTACAACCTTCTTGTAGGCGACCGGACTGCGCTTTTTTATTATTCAAACCGTGGAAATGGGATTCAAAAATTAACACCCGGCATGTATGGGCTGAGCAATCGTTTTCTGGATACGCCATGGCCCAAGATAACAAAAGGAAAAAATGCTCTTGAAAACCTGTTGAACGGAAAAGGAAACTTAGACCCCGAAGACATTTTTACATTGCTAAGGGACGGCTCTCATCCGCCGGATCCCATGCTGCCGGATACCGGCGTGGGGCTCGAGTGGGAGCGGGTCCTGTCCCCTTTATTTATCACCAGTGAATTTTACGGTACCCGTTCGTCTTCGATCATCCTCATCAAAAGGGGAGGAGAGGTCACATTCATGGAACGGACATTTATTCCGGACGGTGGCGTAGCCAAAGCGGAAAAAACCCGGAGATATACATTTCAGATTAAAAGTTGAAACGCTCACTTTAGGTATGTGTATTCTTGACAAATCGACTTAATATGTTTAAAATGATGATCGTAATTACGTTCTTTTAAATAATCTATGGGGGCGAAACGGCTTCGACGGGGATAAAGAAGTTCAGGTTGCATACCAAGCTCCTGCCGGCTTGTAAAAATGGTGGGAAATTAAATATAATCGCAGATGATTATAACTACGCTCTAGCCGCTTAATGGCTAGCGTCCTGCCGGACCATTCCTGTTAATTCGGTAAGGGCGTCGACAAGCAGGATAGCTGATCCAAATTTCCTGTTAATGGATCGGCAAAAATTCTTACAGGATAGCCTTTTAAGTATCCAGCCTGGAGGAGACTTGAAAAGGCGAAAGCAAAAGTTCAGGACATGTATGTAGATGCCTGCGCGGAATGTTTCCGGACGCGGGTTCGACTCCCGCCGCCTCCACCA
>JAJDND010000169.1 GCA_022340885.1 Desulfobacterales bacterium
CCACTTGAACAAAAGATCGAAAGTGGTTAAATTTATTGAGCAGATACATCCGTAGTCAAATTTTACTCATATGAAGTCAGTAAAAATCGCATTACTTATTTTATTTTTTTCTGCATTACTGGTTGATAACGCCGCCTTCGCTGACAGGCATATGCGGTGTGAGGGCAGCCTTGTGTCCATAGGAGATACTAAAGCCCAGGTTTTGGACAAGTGCGGCAAGCCGGACAAAATCGACCAATGGAAAGAATATAATAACGACAGCATGACGCAAATATATAACTATAAAACAGAACGTTATATCGCACCCCAACAAGTCCCGAATCCGATCCTCATGGAGCGATGGACGTATAATCTGGGTAGCAACCAGTTCATACGGTATCTGTATTTTCAAGATGGAGAGTTAATCAAAATTAAAACCGGAGAGAAAGGCAGCGATTGATTCTTTCTTGAGCTGTTCCATCATCTCTTCCCGCATTTTTCCCCCGCCAATGTCATCGAAATCCTGCCGAAATGCGTTAACATTTTGCCGCATATTGTCACATATTCACTGCGAACGATTCACATCTTGTTAAACAACTATCCGATATATATGGATTTATATATTTATCATAAAAAAAAGTTGAATCTTGTATGAATCTTGCATACCCATACCAGATTCTGACTCATTTATGACCATAACCGGAAGGAGGATCATATGGAGGAAAAAATCATAAGGGAATACAGGTTTGAACTCGATGTCGGTTACATTAAAAAAAGTCCGTGCAGAGAATGCCCGACGAAGAACCATCTCCCGGAGTGTTCGGATTGCTGCGAGACGTTATCTCAATTGCAGGAGCTTTTGATCGGGAGTATATCGTGCAGGCACAGTGTTTCGGAATTAGAAGAATATTCCGTATGATGCGAAAACGATAGAGAAATATTGTTCTATGTATTCGAGAACTTATTCGCCAGATCCATGTCGATAACCTGCATGCAGATTTGCTTTGCACCTTGTTCCGTGTAAGAATACTTTTTGCACAAATTTTTGATCAAGTACTCGACCTCGTCGCGAATCCTTCTGTCATACGTTTTGAATGCTTCTTTGTTATAATCTTTAATGGCGCGACGAAAATTTTCGTTTTCAAGAAAAGGGTCCAGCACTTTTTCCTTGAGATAATATACATAGCGATGGTGCAATGACAGATAAAGCACCGTTTGCGTGATATGTTTTCCGTCAAGCATGATTTCCTGAGTCAGCGTCTTGGATGTGTATTCATTCTGAGTGTCTTTTCGAAATTCCATGCGCTGCTCTCTGTCCACTTTCGGCCCCAGCAAATACCCCTCGATGGTCATGAAAAAGTCTTCGGTGATGTTGAGTCTTTCGCCCGTAAAACTGCATATTTCCTTGGTTCCGGTTTCGAAATTGATGGCAAACAGATAATTTTGTATGTCTCTTGAAATTTGTTCATCATTATAGAGGTAAAGCGATTCCTTAACTTCCTGCAAAATCTTGTAGTTGTGCATCCGCAGCAAGGACGACAAAAATCCTCTGGGTATGGATCCGTTCAGATCTTTTCGGTATTTGGTAAAAAAGCCATTCAGGATCGACATGTTGATCAGCTTATCTTCTCTGGCATAGGTCGAGTAGAACTCATTGAAAATTTTAATTGAATCCCGGCCGGAAAAGCCATGGTTCCCCTCGCTTTCCGATTCCGCGATTATTTTCTGCCGCCGTTTCGCCGTAAATTTTTTTCGGTCTTCTTCAGAAAGCCATTGGGGAATATACCCGGTATAAATTTCCATCTTGAGCAGTTGCAGGTTCTCATCACAATATCGACCGTATTTCCCCGGATCACCAATCCATTCCAGCAGCGCTTCGGACTTGAGATTCAGTCGTGATGAGATAATTATCCGAGCAAAATTGTGCAGCACTCCCGGCAAAAAACTGTCGTCGATATGCCGGCCGAAAATATTCCGATATATTTCGACTTCGGTATTCAAATCCAGTACATAAGGAATGTTAATGGATTCGATGCGATCCGAGAACGACTGAAAATCCCTTAATTTCGATTTATCTTCGGGATTCATGAGCGCCAGGAAAAGGGAATTGACGTTTTCTTCGATATCTCCGACTTTATGGACGCCTTCGCTGATGATATTGTGCAGCTCGATCAGGCGGTCTTTATTGTATGACTTTATATCCATGAGGGCATAAATACCGTTGTTGGTTTTCGCGTAGCGTGAAAAATAGTATTTAACCTGGTTGCTGTCTTTTAGAAGATGGTTTATCCGGCTCTGGAGAATGTCATTTTTATAAATGTCCTGTTTCAAGGGTTTATCGCCGGGGTTGAAGACGCTGATGCCTTCGCCGATACGCCGGTTAAAAGAGTAGGGTCTGGCATATAGCATGTTAAACACCTTCATGGGATTTTTCAGGCGGTTTAATAATGCCTGAAACAAAGAACTGCATATGGTGCAGGGATGATCTCTAAACACCCATTCATACTCTTTCCCGGTAAAAAGCTGCCATTTGATTTTATCGTTTTTGAACAGGTCGTCGAAAAAGGCCCGGCGATACTCCTTTGGAATGATCAAAATCGGATTGTCATGGCTTGGACACGGCACTTCGATTTCATCATCTCGCGGCGCCGGTGACGGATTTGCTTTCGATAAATCCTTTGGCTCAGCCGGCGGATTGCTTTGGGTTTGGAAAAATTTATCAAATAAATGAATCGGTCCGTTTTCATTTTCTTCACCCAATATTTTTCGATCCAACCGCCATACCGCCTCAAAGCGCAGCCCATCTTCAGTATTGGTATATTCTTCGAATTTTCTAAGCAGATTGTTTAAAAAAGTGCTTTTCCCGCAGCCATGGGGCCCCTCAAACACGTAAATTTTATTCTGCTGGGTGCCGCGCTTTAAGGACTCAACAAGGTTAATCAGACGGTTTGCAAAGAGCCTGTCGGCAAAAAACGGGGTGTCGGATCCATCAATAAAGAGCTGGCTGCAATCATAATGTACAAAACCGATGGATTCGGGATCATCCGGATATTCATTATAGCCTTCGCCGACATATTTTTTAATCATATCATGAAACACCTGGAACGCATTTCGTGCCACCACGCTCGGTTTTTGGGTGAGCACTCCGAGGAATTCCTCAAAAGAAAGGGTTGATTGTCGACTTTCGTCAGCCATACTCCGGTTGATATTCTTCATTGCGGTGGAAATGTTTTTCATCCTAAAGTACCTTTTTAGAAATCTTCCGATTTTCCATAGTGTATAACACGCGCTCCCACTCCAACTTCTGTTCTTTGATTTCTTTGTGTTGCGGCGGTGAAAAAGCGGAAGTCATACCGTTATTCCGAGCCTCGGGAACCGATACGACCTCGCTGGTTTCCAAGTGAACCGGGCCGCCCCAGAGATATTCGATTCCCATCATGGTATTTGCAATAAAATCTTTTACCAGCGGCTTTTCTTCGAAATGATGAACCAGGTAAAGTGCATGATCGGTGCATTTTTCCTCGTCCACTTCGATATGGGGCGGATGATACAGGCTGTCGATCAACATCTGCCGGTAATCTTTTGCCTTGCGGCTTTTGACATAATATTCCCAGACCATCTTTGCCGAATTCAATCGCCGGCCCGCCACAAACAGCTTATTGCCGGAGACAAAGTCCTGGTCGACAAAAGTATTGATAAACATGAAATCGCTAAAATCATTTCGAACCTTAAAGATCAGATCCTTTCCTTTTCCGGTATTTTTGTCGTATTTCTTTCTGATATCGGCATCCTCGATTTTCCGGAATTCCCAGTCATACTTACCTTTATTGCACATATCCTCGATGTATTGAAACAGCCGCATCCCGAGGGCATAAGGATTAAGCCCCACCCGGGGCAGTGCAGTAACGCCGGCGTTGACCCGGGCAAAATCGACTTCGTGACCGTTGATACGATCATCTTTTAGAAAAAGGGTCTCGTGCCAGTAGCTGGCCCAGCCTTCGTTCATAATCTTTGTTCGGATCTGCGGCTGAAAAAACAGGGATGTCTTTCGGACGACATGCATCACGGACGTCATCCATCGATTGCCATCCTTTTTTAAGACATCCGAGTTTTTGATTAAAAATTGAATGAGATCGCCATTGCCGTTGTTGTTTTCCTTAAGATGCCTGTCGAAGAACGCTTCAAATTCGGGATATTTTTTCACAATGTCTGAAAAAAACATTTTTTCCCCGAACTCGCCGTATATGGCGATACATTTATTAAATCGTTCGATTTCTTTCATGTATTCATGAATTTTTACATTTCTAACGGACTGCAAAAATACATCGAAGTAGTAGTCGAGTCGTTTGGACCCGTCCTTTTGAACGGGACGGTTCAAACGGGAAAGATCACCGTGATATCCGACTAGATTATCGATACCGCGTGTGAATTCTATGACATAATCAACCCATCTCCCTTTTTCAGACCTGAGCTTTGCAATGAGCTGCTTATCCGAAAGCGCCTGCCCGGCAAAATCATCATCCCAAGTATGTCGAAAGAAGTGGTTGTTTTGAAAAAAATCGATATGGGCGAGAACATGATAAAAAATCATGACATTCAGCCAATCCGGGTTGTTATCGTTATAAAATGAAATGGCCGGACGGGTATTGATGACGGTTTCATAGGGGTTGCCGGGATAGAGCTCATATCTGCCTTTCTCTTTGAGGACTTCAACGTCATGGACCCAGTAATCATAAAGGGTCGGGATCATTACTTTTGGGGTGAGTTCCAGGAGATCCCGGTTGGTGACGATATACTCCAGTGTTTCATCTTCAAAACAAAGACCGGCCGCCCGTGCTCTGTCCTTGCAGCCTTCCATTATTTTTTTGGTATGTTGATCGATGAGTTCCATTATGAAATGAGCGCCTTAATCCCCTCGATGATACGGGTTTCGTCAGCATCCTGATGCATGACATCGAGACGGAACAAACCCGGATTTTCATTCAACAGCCCCGATTTTTTTAAATATTGTTCCACCTCGGTCTCGTTGCCGGCGCTGCCGGGATGTTCGGCAATGCTAATGCCGATACGATTGACATAGGTCAGCATCTTTTTAAGCTCCGGGATCGATTCCTGGCCTTCCCTGTCCCAATCGTCACCATCGGTGCCGTGAAAGATGTAGATATTATAGTCTGCCGCCAGATTCTCTTTTTCAACGATGTCGTTGACCAGACGAAATGCAGAAGCCACCCGGGTTCCGCCGGCGACTTTGGAATTGTAATAGGTGTAAAAATCATCGACTTCTTTGGCTTCGGTGTCGTGAAGAATAAAACGGGACTCGACCTGCATGGCATACTGGTATAAAAGCCAGCTGTAAATCAGGACATGCTGAGACACAATCAACTCGGTCGGCTTCCCGAGCATGGAGCCGGAGTAATCCCTCAGAAAAAAAACCACCGCCTGGGAGTCGTAATCTTTTTCCCGTGATAAAATTCGATAGATTCTGTCGCTGGGCGAAATCAGAAAACCGGTGGGATCAATATGTTCCATATCACGCAGAGTCCCTAATATGATATTGGTTTCCAAGATTTTCCGCAAGGTGGCTTTTTTATCGATAATCTGTCCGAACCTTCGATTTTTATCGGTCAGATCATAGGTGTATCGGGAAAGCGACCGCTTTTTGCCTTTGTCTTTCAGATTGGGAAGTTCAAAATGCTCGGTGAGGATTTTACCCAGGTCGTAGGCATTCGATTCCATTTCATGCTGGCCGCCATCTCCCTGGCCGGACCCCGCGCCGCCCTGGGTTTCCGGGTCATGAAGCGGCTGTTCATGAATGACCTCTCCCTCTTCTCCTTGGCCGGATCCGCCGGACGGTTCATCTGCCGCAGGTGAAAGTCTTTTCTCATGCAGAAATTTTTCCTCGACGGTAGTGGGGACCACAATGATTTTTTCTTTGTCGCCCTTGCGCGGTTTTACCAACCGGCCTACCCGGATTTTACGGGGAAAGCCGTCCTTTTCCCGCTGCTTGTCCCGTTCCAGCAATTCATCGATGGATCGCAGCCCATTGACATAAGAGCCTTTCGGGGCGCTCGTTTTTTGCAGTTTGCAAAGATCATTGGATGCATAGATATTTTCAAGTGAATCCGGTGCGATATGGTCTGCATCGATCTGAATTGAGGGAATTTCGTGACAGCAGTCGCCTTCGAGTTCTAAGCGGATTTTTTGTTCGTGCTCGGGTGTCAAGCCCTTGCGCTTCAATTTTCGGTCTTCTGCCGGCATATTATCATTCATACGTACAAAAATATTCGATGGTCTTTTGTGCACATGTCTTGCAATAATTAAGCTTCTCGAGCATGGTCACAACCATGCGGTCATAGAGCTTCTGGTTTTCCTCATTGGTGCGATTGGCCAGCGCGCCGATAAGGCTCCCCGCCCCTGCGATATCCGATTTAAGCCGTACATCGGTGACGGCTTTCACCAGTTCCAGGTTGTCCATAAAATCATAATTAGGATCCACCGCGATCTTCTGCCCGTAAATCTTTCGTATGGACGTTCTAAAGGTTTCACGCTGTTCCTCGGTCTTTAGCCCGAGTCTTTCTTCGATACTTTTGATATAGCGTTCGTCGATCCTCATGGCTTGGAGTTCACCGGTCTGGGGATCTTTGTATTTCCACATTTTGTCGGGTCCCAGATTTTCGGCATCGATGCCGATAATCATATTCACATAGTTCATCACGTCTTTTCGAATGGCAAAGGGTTCATCCATATAGGCGTTGAACATCTCCGTCAAAACGCGTTCGCGGTACATCTCTTTTGCGGTTTTAAGATCATCCAAAAATTTCAGCCGATCACTGCTGTCCGACACATAATCGAGAATCACCCGTTCCAGCGCTTTATAAATGTCGTATGCGAACATGCATTTTCCTTCATTGGTTTCGGAACTCTCGATCATTAATTGAACGGCCCTTCCCAGGTTCCGCTGTCCCAGCCCCTTTTGGCCGAACCGTTTGGTAATATCCGGATCCTGGTTCAAGGTATCGATGACTTCGGCCAGTGTCTTGATGCTCTTCTCGCCGGCTACTTCACCGGCTGCCAGCTTCATTGTTTCAATGGCCGTCAGTTTTTCCGATCGCGGCAGTCGGGTCAGGACCGCCGCCACTGAGGCCGCATAGTTCAAGTTGGGATCCTTGTGCAGCGGCTCCTTGTTGAATGTCGTCTTGATGTCGCTGCCAATGGCGTATGACGTCAGATCTTTCTGCAGTTTATAATTCGTGTTGTGAGAAACGTAGCAGACGCGGCACCGGTCCACAATGGGGGCTTCTTCTTTTTCGGCCATAAAACGATTGAATTCGGAATTGTTGCTGGTCGCGATAATCAATGTGTCAATGGGCCATTTATATCCGTCGATCTCGATATTCCGGTTTTGAATGACGCCCAGATAGACCTGGACAAGATCTTTTTTGTTTTTAAATATTTCATCGCTGAAATGAATGCCGCCGCCGCCGACCCGGGCCAGCGCACCGCGCCTTAGATCAAAACGAAACGGATTGTTGGTATCTGTAATATGAAGCAGGCGCTGTATGGACTCTTCACCCAAAAGATCGACGGCCGAAGAGGTTATTTTGTCCTTGGCCGGATATTTCCCTGTCACCGTTCCCAGGCTTTCCGTGAGAGGAACCGGAACGATTTCTATGAACTTCAACATATCCTCCATGGTGTTGTCTGAAAACATCCGGATATCGTTCCAGATATACCCGCTGCACGCTCCCAGGGGGCGATAATTTTCATAAAGGCCTGCGATTTCATCGTCCGTAAACCCGAACTCTTTGGAAAGAAAGGTTTTATTGTCGTCTGTATCTTCAAAGAGGTTCATGGCTAAAATCATGGGATCTTCATATGTCTGGGATTCAATGGTGTCGATTTTCCCATAACTCCTCAGCTTGTCCAGGTTGACAAACCTGAAGGTGTATTTCCGATTCTTTTTTTTGGACAGGTACTCCCGGTATCTGGTGCATAAAAAATCAACAAAGAATGTTTTTCCGTTTCCGGGCTCTCCGACGAGAACATAAGCCATCTCCTTGGAAGAACCGCCCTCAGCAGCATCTTTGACAAAAGAGACGAAGCTGTTGATTTCATCGTACATCCCGATAATGTGCTTCTCGCCGGCATTGAAGAGTTTGAAGTTATAGGTTGTTTTTCCTTGTACCATGACCTTTTCAATGTCGCTTTCCAGAATCATCCTTGAAACGCCTTGAAAGGCATTTTCAAAACGCCGTTCCCCTGATTTTACAAATTTCAGATGATCATAAAGCGTATTGTTGGTTGCTTGAGCCATTTTCCTCTCCTGTATCTGATTGATTTTTCGAAGCCGATATGCCGGCGGTCTTTAAAAAAATCTGTTTATTCCCAAAGGGTCAGTCAAGGCAGAATTGAGATAAACGCACCGTCTGAATGAAATGAATCGTATGGAAGAACCCGAAAGAAGAGAGGAGAAAATATAAAGAGAAGCGATTTTGAATCAGCAAGAACTCAGATATCGAATGAGCGGAGATATAACCGGAAGCCTTTTCTGCATTTTCACTTAAATCGGTTTATGATTTACCTTATTCATTTTTCTTTATCCTTTGAAAAAATTTCTTTAACTTCCTCGACGATTAAAGGTTTATAAATATCATCGCCTACAAATTCAACCCGACGATTGCCGTTGTTAAAATCAATCTCTATCGAACAATCGAATTTCCGAGATGCCGCCTTGGCGATTCTCGCCAAAACTTCCAAGTTTGCTTCTTTAAACTTGATCGGAATTTTATTTGCCATTTTGTTTAAATATTCCCGCTTTTCTCAATATGCTTTGCAGCAATCGAGGCCATGGTTATACTTACCGATTCACGATAGTAACTTCTGCAAGAGATATGCCATCTTCCCGAAGAGCGATTCGTCTTTTTAAATATTGTATTTTCTAACGCATATTTTTGCGAAAAAGATATCTGTGCCGAGTCTCATAACCGGCTGTTTTTTTTAATTTGTTGCTAAAAGCTTCTTGTGCTTTAAAAAAACAGATCATACGGTGAAAAAGTGTATTGATGCTGTCGAGGTTGAAGGGATGATTCGTATTCAAAGGTGTGAAGTGGGGCAGGGATCTTGAGGTTTGCTGTAAGTATTTGGTTTTCAATACAATTTATTCCGACAAATTATTGACATGTTAATCTAAAAAATGACGTGCGGTTTGTTGGGGTTTTATTGTAAACCGGCAAAGCACAGGCCGGGTAGTAAAAGAACGTACTTGGTATTGCTGACTGACACGGCTTTAGGCGTTTGCTATGAGACCTTTGCAAAACGCCCCTTTTTGCCCGATTTCTGCGTCACACTCAAATTGTAATCCTCAAAATACTCAATGTATTCATGCGGTTAAAATTTTCGCGTTCCTTGAACTCGGACAAAAATGAGCATTTTTCAAAGGTCTCGCTATAGACGTGATGTTCAGCGGTTTTTTTGTTTTTTAACCTGCAAAATTAAATGCAGTATCCCCATTGCGCCATGACCGATAACATACGCTTCAATCAGACCGGTCAATTTTATATGAATCGCTATTACGCTGTTTGCCCATGATGCCCCATAAATCCAGGAAAGAAACCAGCTGGATCCCGACAGAACAACCGACGCCAAAGCGCCAAAACCCAGGCCTTGCACAATTGCCGCGATGCCATAGGGATTTTCCTCCGGCAGTTCGAATCGTTTTAACTGTTGAAGATCTTTTTTGACTTGGGACAAATCACCGTAAAGGTAAGGGAAGAAATACTTCATGCCATGACGTTTTAATTCAATAAAAATAAATACCAAAGTGATGGGCAATAAAGATAATCCGGTGCATATATGGATCCATGTTGCATAATGTTCGAGGGGTTTTGTGCTGATGCCACCATTGGCGGAAAATCCCATAAAATTACTGACGGTGATCTGGCTTAACACTAAACATAAAATGATAAAATGAAGAAACCGAACCGCCGGCGGTTGGCGCTCACGGAAGTATTCCAGCGTTATGCGTATGATGTTCATTTACATCTCCTGTAGTTTAAACAACGATTTAGGGGAATGTTTAGTTTTGCTCCTGTTTTAGAATGTCGTTTATCAGCCCGGCTGCCTGGAGGGATCCATATTGATCATGCCGAGGAACTCGGGTAAGATTCAATAGCCGGGATATTTTCGGATTCCATTTACGGGTACTAAATTCCGTGCCATTGATACGAACCCCTTCCCTCTCTTTTTCGATAAATGCAACCAATTTTTCATCAGATTAAACCATCCCCAGATCCAAACTTCAATCAATTTGATCCCTCGGGGAATTTTTCTTCTAAATCCTTAAAAAGAGCGCCATGGGCACCTGTTCGGAAAAACACCCCGATCCCTCAGTCAATTTAATATTTGAAGATTTCGGCCGCATGTGCTAACTGTTTGAAAGTGAAGAATATTACTTTCACATTGATTTTTTTGCTTAGAAGTGGTTTCTAAACCTTCAATCGGGCTTTAGGTCAAGACGGGCTGAAACGGCCAACCGCAGGAATATCGGGAATATTTCGAGGATTGGGCGTCTCAGCCCAACGCAGAGATTGAGCCCGAGAGGGGGGTTTTGAAACCACTTCTACTAAAAATAAAAGGATCTTCATTATGTCCAGTTCATTCGGAACGGTTTTAAAACTGACGACGTTTGGCGAATCCCACGGCAAAGGAGTGGGCTCGGTTCTTGACGGTTGTCCCGCAAAGATACCCCTTTCCGAAGAAGATATCCAAAAACAACTCGATCGCCGGCGTCCCGGTCAGAGCAAACTCACGACAAAGCGGGAAGAGACCGATCGCGTGACGATCCTGTCCGGTGTCGAAAACGGAAAAACGCTGGGGGTACCTGTTGCTCTTTTTGTCGCCAACAAGGATCAGCGGCCACACGACTATAAGACCATGCGATCGATTCCGCGTCCGTCCCATGCAGATTATACCTATCAGGTAAAATACGGCATTCGATCGTCCAGCGGCGGCGGCAGATCCAGTGCCCGTGAGACCGTGGGCCGTGTAGCAGCGGGTGCCATCGCTGATAAATTTTTATATGAGACATTCGGGGTAGAAATCGTTGCATGGGTGCAATCGGTCGGAAATGTCGAAGCGCCCCTCATCGATTCCGATGTCATTTCAAGGGAAGACGTCGACCAAACCATGGTACGCTGTCCCGACAGACGCTCGGCGGATGAAATGGTTCGGGTCATTGACGAGGTTCGGGAAAAAGACGATTCCATCGGCGGTGTCATTTCATGCGTATGCCGGAATGTGCCCGCGGGGTGGGGTGAGCCGGTGTTTGATAAAATGGAAGCCAAACTCGCCCAGGCCATGCTTTCCATCCCCTCGACCAAGGGGTTTGAAATCGGTTCGGGGTTTGCGGGTAGCCGCATGTTAGGATCACAGCACAATGACCCCTTTGTTTTAAAAGGAAAGCGGTTGGGAACCACGACAAATTTCAGCGGAGGCGTCCAGGGCGGCATTTCCAATGGTGAGCCCATTGTCTTTCGCATCGCGTTTAAACCGCCTTCCACAATCAGTTTGCCGCAAAAGACCGCGGATTTCCAAGGTAAGGAAACCGTGTTGGAGGCCAAAGGGCGTCACGACCCCTGCGTCGTACCCCGGGCGGTGCCCATCGTCGAATCGATGGCAGCTCTCGTTATCGGGGATCTTGCCCTCCGGCAGCAATACCGGCAACGGTAATTAGAAGCCATCCCAAAAAAGTCATTTCTTTCGATATCTGCGTTGAGCCCTCGTTTCAAATCCTCGACATACTTGAGTATGCCTGCGGGTTGATCCTTGGCCTCGCGTTCCTGTCCCGCCGCTCTTTGGCGGGAGATCTCAACCGAAAATCCTAATTTTGAGATAGCTTCTATTTTGCTCCTGTTACCATTCAACCCGGCTGAAGACTTGATTTTTAACGAAACAATCTTATCATAGGTTTCGGATTCGTGATAACGTACGTGTTCGCCGGGTACGCCCCCCGTTTTACTCCGCCATTTACTTGCTTGGTCATTTCAATGGCTTAGCAGCGGGGGTATTCCTGCCCCTTCGTGCTCTCCCGCAAAAGAACCTTCGGGGGACGCGGATTGCCCCACTGCTAAGCCATTGAAATGATGAAGCTACTTCGCCAATATTCTTTCACGGGGAAACGCACCCCTTGAACACGTGCGTTAAAACGGCATCAACCGAGAGTATATCATTAAGGAGTAATAAAAATGGGCAAACGAGTTGTAATCGAAACCGAAGAATGTATGGGCTGTGAGTCCTGCGTGGAATTGTGTTCGGAAGTATTTGCATTCAATGAAGATGAAGAGAAAGCTGAAGTTATTCTTCCCGAAGGCGGGCCGGAGGATTGCATTGAAGAGGCCATGGAATCATGTCCGGTCGAATGTATTAAATGGGAAGACGACTAGAACTTAAACTGAATGTTTCAAACATGAAAGCGATGATCACTCAGTACAAGTAAAGGACAGCCGGCGCTTCGATAAAATACGACAAGAGGGCGGCAAACGCCGCCCTCTCCAGTCGTTTCACCGATATTACTATAGGGAATTATCATGATCGAAAAATATTCAAGCGGCCGCATCATCGTAAATGATATCACCTATCATCAGGATCTTAAGATCATTCAAGGGCAGGTCGCGGATAACTGGTGGCGCAAAACAGGCCACCGTGTGGATGTCGACGACATGAAAGATGTTCTTGATGCTTCACCGGACATCATCGTTATCGGCACGGGATACGCGGAGAATATGCGGTTATCTGAAGATTTGGTTTCCGAAATCCGCCAACGGGATATCGCGTTGATCGCTGAAAATACCGGCAAGGCGGTTCGAATCTTCAACGATCTTTTTTCCAAAGGGAAAAATGTTTCCGGAGCATTTCATTTGACCTGTTAATCGGGCGATTGTATCGCGGAGCTGCTTTCCAGCAGCTTTATTTTTTGTTTCATTTCCTTCTCCTGCATCCAGCGTTCCGTTACATCCCTTATAATTGCGGCAACACCCATAATATCGTCGTTTACGTCTCGAACAAGTAGAATTGTAAACTCTACCGATATGCGCGTACCGCCTTTTCGAATCGCCGGAACCTTAAGAAGCTCCGTGCCATACCGGGTTTCGCCCGTTTTCATAGCCGCATGGAAACCTTCCCAATGCCGTTGACGCAATTTTTCCGGAATAATGATATCTAGACTTTTCCCCAGGGCTTCCGCTTTGGTATAGCCGAAAGTCGCCTCGGCACCGGAATTCCATAACTCGATAATACCGTTCCGGTCGGCCATGAGTATGGCATCATGAGAATGTTCTACTATCTGCCTGTAGATTGTTTCGGTTTCGGACACTTTAATTCCTTCTCTTTTTAATTGTTAAAATGCCTTTTAAAATAATAAATCCTTTTGTTTATGAGCAAACCCCCATGAAAATGACAATCCGAATACTTCCGATCCGCCGATCCGGACCGCTTCAAGAAAAGCGGAAGCCGTCCATTCTCTCATCTCCGCTTTGGTTATAAGATTGCTGTAGAATTTCATATCGACCCTTTTTCTCTCGATTTTATTTCCAAGCTCACCATACCCGTAGCAAAGATCATGGGGCAAACAGCATTTGTAGGTTATATCCTTCCAGTTGCAGCCGGTGAACAACCCCATCAACTCATCGGGCAGGCTTGAACATCCGTCGAACTTCCAATCCATATATAGTTCCGGGTTGGACTCAATTCGTTCAACCAGATAATCCAGGCCGAAGTACCGGCATAATTCCAATGCCTGTCTTGTGGTCACTGTATCGTTAATCTTCGGCAAGTCCACTTCTTCTCCTTTCTATTTATGGCCAGACTATGTCACGACCAAACCTTTTGACGGCAGCAGAATTCGAAGAATATAGGTCCGGCACACGGCGGCGGCCTGGTAAAATCGATACACCGATAGTCCGGTAGCGACTTGCGAATCCCTTTTTCTAAGCAGGTTTTCCCTCTCATTATGCCAGGAATTTTCATTATACTTGGGAATGGTTTTCGGACCTGAAGAAAAAAGTTTTCCGCTTTTTGCCGCAGTCTGCCAGGCCTGAATTCGTTTTTCTTTCGGTGCCTGCAAGTTGAGAATATCTTCGACGTCATTTTTAATATCCGAAAATTTCGAAAAGCTATTTTCAGAACAGTCCGGTCTGGCTTCGGCAAATTTACGAAAGAATGTGTACAGGGCTTCACAGCCTTCCATGAAAGTTGAAGGATTGTCTCTCGGCCCACTGAGCTTTTCCGGATCTTCGTATGTAAAGGACCACTTGAGATAAGGCCGGTCCGGAAAAGTCACGGCGGCCCCATGGCCGAGGGCTCCGGACAACGTTTCGGCGAACCAAGATTTGATGTTTGTTAAAAGGCCGTCTTCATTCGGGTAGTTTTCTCTGAATTTTTTCGCCTTGTCCAGAATATATGTTTCCATTTTCTTTTCTAAATCGAAAAATTTAATGCTGTCGTTAACGATTTTATTTTTGCGCGAACTGATTCCAGAGAATCCGTAATGAGAAAAGGTATCGGCATAAATATGGGCCGTGATTCCCATAAGCGGCAATGCATAGGGTCGATCGGCCAAAGACAGGTTGTAGTTCGCCAACTCACGGACGGTTTCACTATCTTTGCCGCACATCATTCGCTCCGTATAGGTGTTGCCGTGGTTTCCCGGCAGAAAATGAAAGGGAACCCATATTTTCCGCTGGTCCTCGAGATCGATGTTCTTTTGATCCAGGGTATGATGCGCCGTGGCTTCGGCATCCAAGCGCCCGCCATCTCGAAATACGATGCTGTCTTTTTCGGCGTTGTCGTCCACGAATTGGGCGGCGGTCGCAATAATCTTCGCCGAATCTCGGGTAATTCCCGCTGCACGCGCCATGGCATAAGTGCCGTAATAGTGCAAATCTATCTGCATCTTCCGCTCCTTTTTTTGAGCTTAAATTTTGAGGGGACCGATAAAAATCAAATCTATAATTCCATATGATTTCAAGCAGTCGACAGCTTGAGTACGGGAGATACCGTAGAAGCCAACATCAGACTGAATGCGAAGCGGAGATTAAAGAGACACGGGAGAACTCCCCCCTGAACACGCACTTCTATTTAGAGGGCGACGATGTAATTTCCAAACCCGATTTATCAAATATGGGACGTAAATATTCAAGACTTTCCCGGCCGGCCGATTCCGGTGCGTCCGCATAGGGATAGAGTTCCAGGCTGATGTCGCCCTGATATTGCAAATTGGCCATGGCCTTGAAAATGTCGAGAAACTGAATCACACCGTGTCCCGCAATAAGATGATGGTGAACCCTGGTCGCGGCAATATCCTCCAAATGAACGTGACCGATGTACTCAAAAAGCATTTCAAATGCCGCTGCGGGATCCTCGCCGGCGCAGAAAAAATGGCCGATATCAAAATTCAGCCCCACCATTGGTGACCGGATATCCTTGATAAAGGACTTGAACTCCGGCGTGTTTTCCATCAGCAGATCCGGTTCGGGTTCCACCAGGATTTTTACGTTCAGTTCCTCGGCTTTCGGAATTACCTGTTCGAGGCCTTTGTGAAACAAGGCAATGGCCTCTTTTCTCGACAGGTTGTTCAATGGCCCTCCTGGCGGAATGGAAATATTGCCGCATCCCAGATCCTTGGCGACCTTTATGCAGTCCAGGGTATGTCGAATACGGATATCCCGTCGCTCCTTTTCAGGTTCTATCCAGGATGGGAGATAGGTGTCGCCCACCGCAAAGAGGGTAAAGCTGTTCAAGTTGGTGACGCTCAGATCATGTTTCTTGAGATCATTTTTAATGCGGTTCAGATCCGTTGTTCCGAAGTCCGGTGGATAGAGATGGGGCCTGTCACCCATGACTTCAACCCCGCGAAAACCCAAAGCAGCGATTTTTTCCAAAGATTCAAAAAGAGAGAATTTAACAAAGGCATTGGTCGAGTAGCCGAATATCATGAGTGTTCCTTTATCGTTTCATACATTTTTCATCACATTCTTTTTCAAGTCTCTGAAGTCGTTGAATCTGGTCTTGAAAACTCAGCGGCGGGTTTTCGCCGATGGGTTTTTTGAAATAAAATCCCAGGTCCGGAACGGATCCGGAACGTCCCGATAGCTTCAGAGCCGCCATCCAGCGGGCCAGATCCAGAACCATGGGTGCGGCCAATATGGAGTCCCGCCCCTGAATATTGAGTCGAAGGCTCATGGGGAGGCCGAACAGTCCCTGAAAATCGACCACGTCCCAGGCTTCCTTGGCGTCGCCCCGGGGCGGGTAGTAATCGATATGAACTTTATGGGTGGATTCCGCGTAATGCTCTCCCACGCGATATCCCAGAAGCTCATCCAACAATTGGGTTTTGTTGGCCACTTTCCCGGCGGCCCGGTCGGGGTCCATAAGATTTTTCCCGTCAGCATTTCCAAGAATATTGAGGCTGTACCATCCATCCACATATAGCCCACGGGCTTTCAACGCCGAAGCCAGCACCACCTTGAAATAGGTTTGCCCGGTCTTGCCGTCGCGCCCGGCTACCGGTACCCGGTTTTCAATGGCCTGTTGAAGAACCACCGGGAGCTCCAAGTGATTGGGTGAAAAATTCACCACCGGAATCTTTGAAAGAACAGCCGCCACGGCATATGCCAGATCCGGAAAATTCACCGGGTGCGCATCGGCATAGAGCCCGTCTATGTCCTTCACATTATCAAGACGGCAGCGTGTACAGGCCGGCAGCAGATTGACCAGAACCGGCAGCGCACGAGGATGCCGCTGTTTGAGTCCCAGCATGTCCTTCATGAGATGCGCCACCTGATCTTTCACGTCCATATCTGCCGGCGGTGAGGGGAAAACAGGGGTTTCATCGAGATCTTTTTGAAGCGGTTTCCACAGATTGTCGGGCAGCACCCCGTGATGTTTGACGCAATCGATAAGTTTCGCGGGATTCGCATCCCAGCCTGTCGCATATATGTTTTCCGCCGGACCCAGATAGCCGAGACTGTCTCGGGTAATCAGGCTGGGCAAAACAACTTCGGGATTCCTTCTTGCGGCGGCAACGGCGGCGGCAACGGTAGAGCCCACGGCGCCTTTGGCGCCTGCAATCATGACGAGCAAAGATCGAGATTCAATAGCGTCGGGATTTGTCATAAATATTGGCCTTAATGTTATCCTTATTCAGCAACAAATGCGAATTTCAATTTTTAATCGAGTTGAGTGTCAGATTCCCTGAGTCAAAAGCGCGTCAGTGCTTTCGACATTGAACTTTCATCCGGGTGCAAAGCTCCCGGTTTGTTTTGCAAGAATAAATATCCGAATTTTTTGTCTTCGGTTGTTTTCATACAAAAAAACAACCGCAATGGCAAACTAAATCCTCGAAAAGTTTCGTGAAACGAAGGGATACTTTCGTTTCAACAACGACGCGTTTTCGGCAACGCTCAAACTCCTTTATTTTTCCTTTTGATCACTGCCCCATAACGGGCTGCGCCCGAAACGCTCAAACCACCATTCCTCGGCCGAAAAATAGTTACTTACTTCTTCTTTTGAAAATGAAAATTTATAATTTTTACAATAATCGCTGATGAGCCGGTATGCGGCGATGATTTTGGTGGACATTTCCTTGCAGGTATCTTTGTCGGCATTACACCGATCCGGATGCCATTTCCGGATCAGAATTCGGTATTGTGACTTAATGTCGGCCATGGTCGCACGTTCGGACAAATCCAGTAACTTTCGTGCCGTATTGATGTCTTCAAACAGACCCATTTGAAATACCCCTCATCCCATTGCCCTTGTTTTGAAAAAAAAAGCATAACATCGGCGTGAAAAACAGACGAAGCCCCTAAACGGTGTAAACAAAATTGTCCTGCATTTCTTTAAATTCAAAACCTCGAATATTTTATGAGCGCTGAATAATTTTTGTCAAGCGGCGAAATCATAATGTGCCGCGACCCTGTCTTTTAAGGTTTGTCAAATTGAGTAATTTCTAGTATGAAAAGATGTCATGTCGGCATCAACAGGCGATTCCAAACAGATATGAATTACAATAATTTCAATTTGGCGCTTTTGCTCAATTAAGGTATGAAATATATCCAAATGGAAATATAAGACACAAATGAAAAAATTGTTGATAATGATGCTCCTGTTTTTAATTTCGGCAAACACACCCGTTTGTCAGGCTTTGCAAATCAGTTTACCGGACACATCCTATCAAGGCGATATGATTTTGGGCAAGGTCGAACCGCCGTCCACGGTATATGTCAATGGCAAATCATACCCTGTAAGCGCCGGTGGTTATTTTGTGATCGGCGTTCCGCGACTCATGAAAAAGGATATTTCGGTCTGGTCGAAGATCGGCGGAAAGAAAGTGTCCAAGGTTATACAGGTGCTGGCGTATCCTTGGCTGATCCAGCGAATCGACGGTCTGCCCAGCACTTATGTCAACCCCTCGCCGGAAAATATAAAGCGGATCCGAAACGACAATCGAAATGTTCGATCTCTGCGCACGGCCATGCCGAATCTTACGCCGTTCTTTTTGAAAAAAGGATTTATCGCCCCCGTCAAAGGACCCATCACGGGCGTATTCGGCAGCCAGCGGATTTTGAACGGTGAACCCCGAAGCCCCCATCACGGCCTTGACTTTGGCGTCCCCATGAACACACGGGTTCGCTGCCCCGCAGACGGTATCGTCCGGCTCGCGGCACAGAACATGTATCTTATGGGAAAGACGCTGATCATCGACCACGGCCTGGGCGTGCAATCGATTTTCATGCACTTGAATCGCATATCGGTAAAAGAGGGAGACAAAGTCAAGCAAGGCGCCGTCATCGGCCGGGTAGGCAAAACCGGTCGCGCCACGGGTCCCCATCTTCATTGGGGCGTAACGGTCGGGCCCGTACCGGTGGACCCTGCCCGACTGTTGGATCGATGATTTATGATTTTTGATTGATGGTTGTTCGTATTTTGAGGTTTTGAAACCACTTCTATACTCTCTTCAGGCCAAACCCCACCCATGTGTCTGACCATTTCTCTGCCAGGGCCGCGGCGGATGCATTCACCTTTGCCGTTTCCGTCACGCTGAAGCCCCTTTGAACGAGTTCTTTTTTCATCTGTAACCCATGAACATCATCGAAACCCGAAACCACCAGAAGATTATCCTTCTGGGGCAACAGGCGACGGTAGTGATCGAACATCTGCGCATGAACGGCAGGCTGAAGGTTGGCGAGGACCAGATTGAATTCTCCTGAAACAGCTTCTATTGATCCGCAAAAACAGTGGAACCGCTCTTTCATCCGGTTCAAGGCAGTATTTCGAACAGATGCGTGTATAGAACCCATCCATATATCGCATCCCAGCGCGACCCCGTCGTTTCTCAAAGCCGCCGCAAGTCCTAAGATTCCGGAACCGCAACCGATATCGAGAATTCGGGCGCCTTTTTGAATCTCCAATCGACAAAGGACGGTCAACGCCGCTCTGGTGGAAGGATGGGCCGGAGGAAAAGAGCGGCAGGTTTTCAGAACCAGGCAGTCTTCTTCTGCTTTGGGTCTTCTGAAGCTGTAAGGGGAGCGGATGACTAAATTTCCAATGCGATAGAACATCGAATATGATCCATGCTGCAAGGGTTTTTTGAAACGGTTTCTATGCCTCCATTTGGGCCAAACAGGCCATAAAATCATCGGCAAATTTGGACTGGATATCTTCCTCCTTTCCAAACTCCGATATATCGGTGGCCTTATTTCGTTTAATCCCGTATTCAACATCCCATCCTTTGGATTTGAGCATCTCGATCAGTTTTTCGGCCTGCTCTTTTGTGGCGTCGTCCCCGATGTTTTGTTCTGCAATAAAAAATTTCATATCCTCATCCTTTGGTCAAATCTGTTCATTTCATTTCATTTCTCAAATGCTTAACAACCGACTTGACTAGAAGTGGTTTCAAAACCTTCAATCGGTTTTATAATCAAGGCGGACTGAGGCGGCCAACCGAAGGAATATCGGGAATATTTCGAGGATTGACCGTCTCAGTCCAACACAGAGATTGAATCCGAGGGGAGGTTGTGAAACCACTTTTGTGCATATATCATAATTGTAGACCATTGGGCAACCTGTCGTTGACGTGGCCGACGTATTTGGTTCCAGTAAATTCGTACCCGCTCATTCCGCGACGGCATGTATTTTCCCCCAAACCGACTGAAACGTAATTTTTAACACCTTTTTCTCTCCATAAAGACACCAAGACACCAAAAAATAATAAATGAATCCTTGGTGTCTATGTGCCTTTGTGGCAAATGTTATTTGTCCTTAATTTTTTGATTTTATCAGCGATAGGTCTTGAAAAGTTCCCGGTGACTTGAGAGAATCAAGGCTGGAAAGGAGAATGAAAATGAAAAACCGCTATTATGTTTATCCGCTGGGTGTTATCAGAAAAAAAATGGACAGCGTCCGGATCGAAATTGAACAGACTTATCGTGACGCTTTTCTGGGGCTGGATGGTTTTTCCCATATTGCCGTTTTGTATTGGTTTCATGAAAACGATACCCCCGAGAAAAGAAGAACCATGCAGGTGCATCCGAGACGAAACAAACAAATCCCGTTAACGGGTGTGTTCGCCACCCATTCACCCTTAAGACCCAATCTGATTGGACTGACGATTTGTAAAATAATTGCCATAAAGGATACCACCATTTTCATAGAAGATATCGATGCACGCGACGGCTCTCCCGTTATCGACATTAAATGTTTTATTCCCTGCGCTGAGTTGAGATCCGCTATTAAATTGCCCGACTGGGTATAAGTTCGTTCGCTTCGCTCACAACTATTCTCCGGGCTGAAGGGCATACGCCCCGGAGCAAATAATGGAAGATTGACGTAATGGGTTCAAAGGAAATAGAGCTTTCAGGACAGATTGAAAGAATTACGTTCACCAATGAAGAAAATGGGTATACCATTGCCAAGGTCAAGATTCACGGGAGGCAGGATTTGGTTACCATTGTGGGGTATTTGATGTCGCCGACTCCCGGAGAAATGTTAAACATGAAGGGCGAATGGGTCAACCATCCCAAGTTCGGCGAGCAGTTCAATGTGACGGAATACAAAACCACGGTTCCGGCAACGATTTTCGGCATTCAAAAATACCTTGGTTCCGGACTCATCAAAGGTCTTGGACCGGTCATTGCATCCCGTATCGTTAAAAAATTCGGAGAAAGGACACTGGATGTCATCGAAAATGACATTGAAAAACTGGCCCTGGTCGAAGGTATCGGAAAGAAGCGCATCGTCATGATTCAAAATGCATGGGAGGAACAAAAAGAGATTCGAGATGTCATGCTGTTTCTCCGGTCTTATGGCGTCGGTTCCGGATATGCCACCAAAATATTTAAACAGTACGGGAATCGATCCATTGCCGTCGTCAAAGATAATCCCTATCGCCTGGCAACGGATATTTTCGGCATCGGTTTTGTGACTGCCGACAGTATTGCCAAAAAGATCGGATTCCCCAAAGGCTCGTCCAAAAGGATCGAAGCCGGCATCCTCTACGTGCTGAATAAACTGTCGGATGACGGCCATGTTTTTTACCCCTATGAATATCTAGTCAAAAAGAGCCGTGAAACACTGGAGGTTGAAAGAGATGCGATTGTCAAGGGCATCGGCGATCTCGCCATTAATAAACAAATCGTTCTCGAGGATTTGAACGAAAGCATCGATGAATTTAAAGCAAACAACAAAAGCGTTTATCTGGCCAAGTTTCATCTATGTGAAACCGGTATTGCCGCGAGATTGAAGACCCTGTCCGCCTCACCCAAGTCCATCCGCAACATCGATGCAGAAAGCGCTCTCCAATGGGTCCAGAAACGGCTGGATATCCGTCTGGCAGAAAATCAGGCCAAAGCCGTCCGATGTGCTCTCGAGAACAAGATCATGGTCATTACCGGCGGACCCGGCACGGGCAAAACCACCATCATCAATGCGATTTTAAAAATTTTTTCCGAGCTCAGGATCAAAATACTTTTGGCCGCTCCCACGGGAAGAGCCGCAAAACGAATGAGTGAAGCCACAGGTCATGACGCTAGAACCATCCATCGACTTCTGGAGTACAGTTTTACCAAAGGCGGATTTCAAAAGAACGAAGATAAGCCGCTGTCCTGCGATCTTCTCATCCTGGACGAAGTTTCCATGATCGACACCGTACTGATGTACCATTTGACAAAGGCCATACCTACCTTTGCCACCGTTGTTCTGGTCGGGGATATCAACCAACTGCCGTCGGTGGGTGCGGGAAATGTTTTAAACGATATCATTGGATCCCACGTCGTCCCGGTGGTGGAACTCAATGAAATTTTCAGACAGGCCAGAGAAAGTCGAATTATTGTCAACGCCCATAAAATCAATAATGGTATTCTTCCCACATTCGAAGACCATGTTCCGGGCAATGATTTTTATTTCATACAACAGGAAGATCCTGAAAAAGTTTTAGACATTATTCTGGAATTGATCAAGGAACGCATCCCGAAACGTTTTGACCTGGATCCGGTGCATGATATTCAGGTGTTGACACCCATGCATAAAGGATTGGTGGGGGCCGATAATCTCAACACAACACTCCAAGAAAGCCTGAACCCTTCCAAAACCGAAATTATACGGGGGAACCGCAATTTCAGGGTAAACGATAAGGTCATGCAGATACGGAACGATTACGACAAGGAAGTGTTTAACGGCGATATCGGTATGATTGCCGATATTCAGCCGGATGAAAACGAAATTACGGTGACGTTCGACGGCCGGCATGTGGTTTACGAGTTTTACGAACTGGATGAATTGGTGCTGGCTTATGCCGTTTCAGTTCACAAATCACAGGGTTCCGAATATCCGGCTGTCGTGATGCCGGTCCTTTCCCAGCATTATATTCTTCTCCAGCGCAATCTCATCTATACCGCCGTAACAAGAGGACGAAACCTGGTAGTAATGGTGGGCGCCATAAATGCCCTGGCCATGGGTATTCAAAACGACAAGACACAAAGACGGTTCACATATTTAAGGTATAGACTGCGCTGAACCGCCACAAGGTTTCAGCTCTTACTGGATGTAATCGTCTGAAAAGAAGTAATCTGCTGTTTTACTTTCTTGCTCTTGCATTTCGGGCATTGAAACTTTTTCTTTTCATACTCTGAAATCTTCATCATCAAGGTAAAGAGCTTTTTACATTTTTCGCAAATGAATTCGTAAGTCGGCATAATCTCCTCACTTTATAAATACTGTTAGAGACCTTTGCAAAACGCCCCTTTTTGCCCAATTTCTGCGTCAGACTCAAATTTTAATCCTCAAAATACCCCATGTATTCCTGCGGTTAAAATTTTCGTCTTCCTTGAACTTGAACAAAAATGAGCATTTCTCACAGGTCTCTTTTAAAAAGGTCTCGAACTGGATCCATTTTGCGACTGTTGCATTGTATGTTTTTTCAACTAGCATACACGGTTATGATTAAATGTTCAACCTATTTCACTTTTGTAGGTGCTTAAGCACAAGTTTCAGTCGGTTGGAAAGAGATATATGCCGTTACGGAGCAGTCTCATGTGCATTTAGATTAAGATGCGTTTACACTGCTTCTTTACAATGTTTTTTGAGCGTCTTCCGAATCCAAAAACAGGTTCGGAAGACGCTCCGCGGCAGGTTTAAGCGGCAAGCTGGAAGGCCTTTTCGGCGGCATTGCGGATTTCTTCGGGCGTAAACGGTTTGGGCAGGTAATCGACCGCGCCCATTCTCGAAGCTTCAACAGCGGTTTCGATACTGGCATATCCGGTAATGATAATGACCATGGTCTCGGGTCTATTGTCCCGAATTGCCTTCAAAAGTTCCAGACCTTTCACTTCGGGAATCTTCAGGTCCAGCAATACCAGCGCATATGCCTGTTCTTCGATCTTTTCGAGGGCCTCGGCTTTGGACACCGCCTGATCCACATGAAAATTATTCTTTGAGAGTATTTTACGAATATTGTTGTTGACGGCGACTTCGTCCTCAATGACCAGAATCTTTGCCTTGGCGGCTTCTTTCGGAAATTCGATGACATCCGCCGAAACCCCGGGTGCCTGTTCCATCATTTGTGCGACATTCTTCTTGAGCTGCTCATAGGGTATAAAAGATACCCCCTCATGCTGCAGGTTCAACACATATTCAGGACCGGTTACGGATGCCACTTCCTCGTAGGAGAACGGATAGTCGATCCCGATCAGTTTTTTTGAATCAAAGCCTTTTTCTTTGGCGCCCTTTTTCTTTTTGGCTTTCAGTTGCGGACATTCGCCTGTTTTGGCTCCGCCTTTACAGGTATTCCCCAATTTTTTGAAAATATCACACACCATACTGCCCACGGCGCAGTAATTCTCCAATGTTTCGGGAGCGGCCTCCACCACCGGCATATCCGAAGGTCCGAGTTTGTCGGCAAAGTCGTCGCCGGCGTATTTTGCCACCTCTTCTCTGTCGAAGGGTATATCGACATCGATAATCTCTTTTTCCTTTTCCGTGGTGGGGGCCTCCGTCAGTTTTCCGGACAGGGCCAGATCCACCGTCGATCTCAGCTCATCCGGCGTAAACGGTTTGGACATATAGTCCAGGGCACCCAGACGTATCGCTTTAACCGCAGTATCGGTGGAAGCATAGGCGGTCATCATGACCGCTTTTGTCAAGGGCCATTCCTTTTTAACCAGTTTCAACAATTCCAAGCCGTTCATTTCCGGCATTACAATATCGGAAATGAGCAGCGCGAAGGAATCTTTCGCCATTTTATTCAGGGCTTCTTTAGCGCTGGTGGCGTGAACGATTTCGTAATCATTTTTTGAAAGGATTTTTTCTACATTTTGACAGATTTGTGCTTCATCGTCCACGACCATTATCTTTGCTGCTGTTGCCATTTTTCCTCCTTTAAGAAAGTTTCAATTTGGATTCTTTATCATGTTAAATGGTTTTTTCTGAATAAGTCGTTTTGGCTGTTATCGTTTGCATGATGTATGCCAGATATGGAATGAAAATTATATCCTATTGATATAATAGGTATTAATTAAAAAGTAGATGCTGTTTCAACCACAAACGTATAAAATAAATATACAGTTGCTCATTATGCGTATGAGATGGGCGTTGATGGTTTTCAAGTAAGGGATGAATGGCGGGTATCTAAAAATAACATATTGTAATAAAAAGAATATTAACTAAAATTCAGGGCAAAGGCTAAAGGGGTTGGAACGGGACGGTGTTCGCTTCGAAATGTCTATTTAAGTATTCCAAGATGTGTATAAAAAAAATATACATCGTATATAAAATCAATGTCGATGGCTTCGTAAAAAGTCAATAATTACGTCATTCCCGCGAAAGAGCGAATCCATAACAAGCCGAGATAACTGGATTACCGCTTTCTCGGGAAAAAAAATCGAGAGTTTTTGACTATTTACGAGACCATATTCATTGAAAATTAAGAATGAAACCAAATGCGTTTTATTTATAAGTCTTTTACAACCTTAAACCTTGAACGCGAAACCCTGAACCACTTAATTTTAAGCATCCACTGTGTTTTTTTTAGGCAGCTTGATGTTGTGTTTTTTCATCAAGGCCTGAAAGTTGGTTCTTTGAAGACCCACCTTCCGGGCAGCCTGGGTGATATTCCAGTTGTGTTTCGCCAAGGCGTTTATTATGAAATTTTTTTCGACCTTTATCACTGCTTTCTGACGAATTTCTTTTTTAACGCGCTTCAGGGCTTCATTGGTTTCGGGAACATGTTCGAACAGCGCTTCGATGTCGGCCATTTCTCCCAGGAGCGGAATCTCTTTACCGGTAATTCGTTCTTTTTCACTCAAAATGACCGCCCTTTCGATAACATTTCTCAGTTGCCGGACGTTGCCCGGCCAATCATAGCCGGTCAGGCGTGCCGCGGCATCGTTATCGAATCCGGTGATCTTTTTTCCGAAACCGAGACAAAACTGATGCAGAAAATGATAGGAAATGGGTAAAATGTCCGCCTTTCTCTCTTTTAACGGCGGAATAAGAATCGGATATACGAAGATGCGGTAATAAAAATCTTGTCTGAAAGACCCCTCTTTCACCATTTCTTCAAGATTCTGATTGGTGGCAAAAATCAATCGGACATCCACTTTTTGGGTCCGGGTGCTCCCCAAAGGCAAAAATTCTCTATTCTCAAGAAATCTCAACAGCTTGCTTTGAACACTCAAACTAATATTGCTGATCTCATCGAGAAACACGGTGCCGCCGTCTGCCAGTTTGAAGATGCCGTCCTTGTCCTGGTGCGCACCGGTGAACGCCCCTTTAGCATAACCGAAGAGCTCGCTTTCCAGGAGGGTTTCCGATAATGTACCGCAATCTACGGCAAAAAATACGTTGCTGCTTCTGTTACTGTTTGCGTGAATCGCCCTTGAAATCAACTCCTTGCCGGTTCCGCTCTCACCGCAGACCAGTACCGTCGCGTCGGTGGGAGCGACCTTTTGAACCATGGAAATGACCTTTTTAATCTTCGGGCTTTCCCCGATCAGTTGATGCGAAAACGATTTTCGGCGCTGTTTCTGTTCCAAAAGCTGCCTGTTTTGCGTCAGCATCTCTTTTTGGGCCAACGCCTGTTGGACAACCGCGCGCAGCTCAACGGGTGTGAAAGGTTTCGGCAGGTAGTCGAAAGCGCCCATTTTCATGACCTCAACGGCCGAAGAAACAGTGGCATAACCGGTAATCACAACGGTCATGGTTTCCGGGCAGCACACTTTCAATCGTCTGAGAACTTCCATCCCGCCGACATTGCTCATTTTTAAATCCGTGACCACCACGTCAAACACGGTGCCGTCTATCATTTTCAACGCCTCATGTCCGCTCAGCGCATACCGCACGTCACAGTCCACTTTAGAGAGTATTTTGACGCAGTTCCGGCAAATGGCCGGTTCATCATCGACAATGAGAATCAGCGGCTTACGTGCGGTCATCTTGATTTCCTCGGTTGACGGGGAGCCTGATGGTAAACGTCGTGCCATAATCCGGCCGGCTTTGAACGCTGATATCACCGCCGTGCCGTCCGACGATACCGTGTGTAATGGCCAAACCAAGACCGGTCCCGATTTCCCGCGTGGTAAAAAACGGTTCGAATATTTTATCGATGATCTCGTCGGCAATCCCTTTGCCGGTATCGCTCACCGTTATGGTCACGAATTGATTGCCGGGAAAAACAGCCGATGACACTTCAATCCGGCCTCCGGGTTCCGTAGCGTCGCTGGCGTTAAGGATAAGGTTGATGAGGGCCTGCTGCATCTGTTCTTTATCCAGCAACAATTCCGGCACTTTCTCGGAAAGCGCTTTTTGTATTTTGATATCCTTGAATTCGGCCTGCTTTCGGGTGAGCCGGATACAATCGTCAATGATGTCATTGATATTATGATGTTTTTTAGCCGGCTTTGTTTGACGGGCAAAATCGAGAAGACTGGAAACAATCTTCCGGCAGCGAAGGGTTTCATTGGTGATGGTTTCCAGTTCCGCATACATTTCGCTTTTGGGATCGATATCTTCCTGGATCAACATGGCCGTCGTCAGGATAGTGGTCAGTGGGTTGTTGATCTCGTGGGCAACACCGGCGGACAGCCGGCCGATGGAGGCCAGTTTGTCCTGTTGCATCATCGCATGACGAGTATTGATATCCGCGGTAATATCCCGGGCAAGCTCGATGGCGCCGATGATATCGCCGTTTTCAAAAAACGGGTACGCGGATATTGAATAATACACATTCTTATTGTCTTTATCCTTGTGGACATGGGTTTCTTTCGTCGGCTTCAGGGTTTTGAGCGTCTCCTCGAGGGGGCATTTATGATCTTCACCGGAACATGGCCGGGTCAACCGGTGGGTGACTTCATAACAGTGTCGACCGACCGCTTCTTTCCGCTGTAATCCCAGTTTCTTAAGAAGGGTTTCGTTGATATCGAGAATCCGGTAGTCGGACCCGATGATCATGACATCTTCTTGAAGCAACTCGTTGATGAATAGATCATACATGGCTCTGTTGCGGTCATATTCCTTTAGTTTTTGCCGCATCGTGATCTTGTCGAAAGCCCTTTGAATCGCCAGTTCCAGCACATCATCGTTAATCGGCTTTGTTACAAAATCAGTTGCCTCATGCTTTAAACTTTTTATGGCAAGATCCAAATCCCCGTGCCCCGTCAACATGATGACTTCTGTTTCCGGATTGTTGTTTTTGATTTTCCGAAGCAGCTCTATGCCGTCGATGCCGGGCATTTTGATATCGGTAATGACCACCGGAACGTCGGTCTCTTTTAAAATGCTCATTGCCTGTGCGCCGTTTTCAGCGGTCAGAACATCATACCCGGTATCGGTCAAAGAGATATCCAAAACTTCTCTAAGATCGTCCTCGTCATCAACCAGTAATATGGTGTTTTTCATGGTTTGGACTCCTTTGCCGGAAAAAATATGCGAAAACACGTTTCCTTTTGTTCGTTGGTGGTGGCCTTGATGTCTCCGTGGCAGTCTTTGACAATGCCATAACTGATTGAAAGCCCCAGACCGGTGCCTTTGCCCACTTCCTTGGTGGTGAAAAACGGCTCAAATATTTTATCGGCGATATCTTCTGAAATCCCGATACCCGTATCTTTGACCTCAACGACCACCATATTTCCTTCCAGTGCGGTTTTGAGTGTAATTTTTTTCGTACCCGTGGCGCGCTCCGGTGACCGCCATTTCTCTTCTATGGCATCTCTCGCGTTTAAAAGCAGGTTGATAAACACCTGTTCCAGCCGGCTGGAATCCGCCATAATGGTCGGCAGGTCCTCTTCAATATCCCAGGCCACTTCAATGCCTCTGACTTTAAGCTGTTGGCTGAAAATGTCATGGGCTCTTTTCAATACTTCGTTGACCTGCACTTCGGCCAACACCACCTCCGATTTTCTTGCGAACTGCCGCATATGACGGATAATGTCGGCACTACGATCCACATTGCGATCGATCTTTTCAAGCATGGCGATAAAGTCTTTGTCTTTAATCGTTGTGTTATTTCGCGTTTTTTTTAAGCAATAGCTGCCGGCGGTCTTAATGACCGAGAGGGGTTGGTTCAATTCATGAGCAATACCGGTGGCCATTTCTCCCAGCGTTGCCATCTTGCCCGCATGAATGAGCTGCTGTTCAGTTTCGAGTCGTTTGGTAATATCGCTGGTCGTCACCAGAAGTACTTTTTGTCCCAAGTATTCCGACGGCGATATCCGGATAGCCGAAAAAAGGGTTTTACCGTCGTTGTTGAGCTGCTTCACCTGGTTAATATAGGCGGATGTCATGATTTTAAACGCATAATGATCCTTTTCCTCATCCAGAAACAAATCCAGAAACGATCTGCCGGTGATTTCATGTTTTTCGAATCCGTACAAATCTTTGACGCTTTTATTGCAATCGAGTATTTCGAATGTATTCATGTTCAATACAAAAACAGCGTTCGGAATATTGTTGAAAATGGCATAATATTTTTTTTCGGATTTTTCCAACCGCTCTTCTAGCTGCTTCATACGCGTAATATTGAGGCATACTTCCATGACCGAAACGACATTTCCCCGGGCATCCCGAATAGGGGATGTCCTGGCGAGCCAGTGCGTGGTGTTGCCGTCTTTGTCCTTGCCGGTTTCCTGGCCGTAATGGGATCTCCCGTCCCTGAATGTCTTTTCTACGGGACAGTTTTCGCATTTGTTCTCGCGCTGTTTATAAACACGAAAACAGAAGTCTTTAAGTGTTGGATTAAACGTTTCTTCAAATTCCTTATTGTAACTGACAAGCTGATAGTTATTGTCCTGAATGGTAATCAAACAGGGAACCAGTTCAAAGAGGTTCTGGTATTCGTCCCGCTGTCTTTTGAGTTCGGTCTGTTTGGCGGCAATTTTTTTGCCCATTTTATTGATGGCAACAAACAACTGGCCCATTTCGTCATTTTGATCGATGTCGATATTGCTCAAATACTCGCCTTTTGCGATAAGCTGGCTGGCATCGATCAGTTTTTTTATGGGCTGATTGACGAATTTCATTACAAAGATAAATATTATGGCGGATGTGACAAGAAACGCAAAAGCAGCCAGGGCAATGTTGCTGTTTCTAAGAAAAGCGATGCTCTTATCCGTCTGCTCCAAGGAGACCACCACATCCAGCGCCCCCAGGATCTTCTTTCCCCGGGGGTGCACATGGCAGGCATCGGACGAACAGCCGCTGGCATTTCGGATGGGGCTGATAATTCCCAAAAGGCGATGGCCTTTTAAAGAAGAAAAAATTCTGGTTTTTTCCGACAGTCCTAGTTCCACCAGCGGAGGATCTTTCCGGTGACACACATCACAGGCTTCGGCCTTTATGTTGGTCATCAGGTTGAGTTCCGAAGGACGGTTTGAAAATTTAATCTGCCCCTTTTTATTGTATATGCGAATCGTGTCGATTTCTTTTTGTTTACTGATATTGTTGATGATGTGATTGATGTCGGCTCTGGAGTTCAACATCATGGCATAGTGGGTGCCGAGAATGATGGTATTGCTCAAACGGTCGGTTTCTACCATGATATCTTTCATGATCTTTTGGGTCTGGTATGTAATATTGAAATAGGCCCATATCGATAGGCTCAACAGCAAAATAAGTCCCACAGATAGGATCAGCTTTGAAACCAGATTAAAACGAAAATGTCGAAACGGGTTGAACATGGTTTGGCCCTTTTGGCATCGGCACTATAGGTTTTATAACTATTTATTACCATTGCCGTTTATTTTTTTCAACTGCCGACTTTGGAAGTGGTTAGATGTTTCTCCCCAACGGGTACAACGGCATCGGTTTTTTTAGTTTATAGTGGATCACTATAATTCCCGAAACGATCAGGAGCAAGGCGATGAGGATATTCACGGTTATCGGTTCTTTCAAGATCAGCCCTCCCAGCAAAACGCCGGTGATGGGCATAACAAAAACAAAAGAATGCAAGGCAACGGCGCCGTATCTTTTCAACATGCTGTTCCAGGCTACAAAGCCGAATGTCGCTGCAATCAGACTTTGATATGCCATCGCGCCGATAATTTCGGCATCGACAAAACCGATCATGTGTCCGTCCCACAAAACACCGCCCAAAAAAAAGAACGGCACGGAAAATATCATCGGGAATAACACGATCTGAAACGGTTGAAAGGATGAGATGACCCGTTTTGTATAAACGGCATTGCAAGCCCAGAGAAAAGCAGCCGCCAGTATCATCAAATCCCCGACGTTCAAATGGGTCTTCAATCCTTTTTTCTCCAAAAATACAAAAGCAACGCCAAAAAATCCCATTAAAAGGCCCATGATTTTCCTTTTTGTAATCCGATCGCCGGGGATAAAAAAATGCGCGAGAAACAGGGTAAAAAAAGGTTGAAAATTCACGAGAAGGGTGCCGCGGGAGGCATTGCTTTTACTGAGCCCAAGGTAGAAAAGAGAAAGCTGGGCGGTAAAAATCACGGAGATGACCATCAGTTGAAAGATCTGTTCTTTTTTGATGTCCAGAGATCGTCCGGTGATTCGGCTCCAGATAAATATGGCAATGGCGGCAATGCCGAATCGAATACCGGCCGTGGTAAACACCCCCAGGCCCTTTAAGCTGATTTTAATTGCCACTGCATTGGCGCCGAAAAGCATGCAGATAAATACCGTAAAAACCACGGCCCAAAAAGAAAAGTCTTTATCCTGGGGTGCGGAATCGCTCATCAATCTGGATCCATGCGAATCGTCTCCCCAGGGTGGGGAACGAATGCCGGAAAACCTTCATTTTGCAAATGTTGTGCAAATGCCAGGGATTGATCTTCCTCACCGTGAACAACAGCGATTTTCTTTATTCTCAGGTTGGCTCTATTGAGGAAACGGATCATCTCGTTTCTATCGCCGTGGGCGGAAAAGCCGTCAAGCTTTTCAACATGCGCGTTTAACGGATATGTTTTGTTTAAAAACTTCAATAGAGGGGGGGGGCCTTTTCGCCCCGATTTTTCATATGCTTCGCCCTGATCGAGAATGCGGCATCCCAATGTATTTTTGGCCATATAACCGACAATGAGGATCGTGTGCCGGGGGTTGTGGATTTTATGGCGCAGATGATGAAGGATACGTCCGGCTTCACACATCCCCGACGCCGCAATGACGATGTGCGGATTTTCTTCCCGGTTCAGGGCCATGGATTCTTCCACCGAACCGACAAAATGAACCGCTTGAAAAAGGAACGGGTTTTGCCCTTTCTTTAAAAAGGTCTCATGGGTATCGCTGTCATAAACCTCCGGGTGTTCTCCGAAGACCCGGGTGATATCGGTAGCCAGGGGGCTGTCCACATATATGGGCATCCGTTGGACTTCACGGTTGTTGTATAATTCATGGATCATATACAACAGTTCCTGGGTTCGGCCATACGCAAAAGCAGGTATAATCACCGTCCCATTTCTCTCGAAAGTTTCGGTGAAAATCTCCTTCAACCGCGGTTTTAAATCCTTCAATGGTCCGTGGATCCGATCTCCGTAGGTGCTTTCCATAATCATCAAATCTATATCAAGGTCACCGTTAAAAAAATTAAGCGCGGGGTCTTTGATGATCGGTTTATCGAATCTGCCGATATCCCCGGTATAACAGATGGTATATGACCGGCTGTTTTCATGGAATTTAAGGATGGATATGGCCGATCCCAAAATATGACCCGCCTCATAAAATGTGCAGACTGCCTCTTTCCCGATGGTCATCGGTGTGCGGTAGGGATACCCTTCAAAGAATCCGAGTGCGTTTTGTGCATCTTCGATGCCATACAGTGGCGTCACCCCTTCAAGACGATATTTCACAAGGAGTTCGTTGATTTTTTCGGTGTTTATCCGATGCCCCTCATGTTTCAGCTCTTTCTTGATATGATCGAGCTTTTTCTTGGAAATTTTTTTATTCGGACCGGAGGTATTCAATCCGGATAGGAAAGATCGAACGGTTTTATAGTTCAGATAATCGGCATCCGATTCCTGAATATGGGCTGAATCCTTGAGAAGGTAAATACTGGCATCGGCCGTGGCACGTGTACAGAGAACGCGTCCGTTGAAACCGTTTTTGGTCAGAATAGGGATCCGGCCGGAATGATCGATATGGGCGTGAGAGAGCACAACGTTGGTAATGGTTCCCGGGTCAACCGGAAGGGTTTGGTTCTTTTCATTGGTCTCTCTTCGCCGCCCTTGAAACATGCCGCAGTCGAGTAAAATGCGATTGTCTCGTGACTCGATGAGATGCATAGAGCCGGTGACTTCCCGGACCGCGCCGTGAAAGGTAATCTCCATCTTAAATTGTCCTTAAAGAGCGTTCTTAAAAAAAAAGTGCTCAGTATCACTTTTTCATTGAAATTTTAATTATTATTTAGCATAAGTGTTGTCTTATTTCAATACAGCCTGCTTATCAATAAACTTTACCGGGTATTTCAATTCGTACCAAGACTATAAAAAATAGTAATTATAAGGAAATATACATGTTATAGTTTTTAATGAGGAGGAAAGGATGCGCAAATTACAGGTTGGGGTAGTGTGTCTGGCGGTGATTTTTGTTTTCGGAATGGCGCTGAATGTTTCCGGGCAGGATAAGAGCGAATCAAAAAAAGCCCTTGAAGAAATGTGCGTCCCCATGGGCGTCATCGAGCTCAAACCACCCCCCTCGGTCAAGCCGGAGAGGTCTCCGGTCAAATTCAATCACAGCGAACATTTTACCTATGACTGCCGGACATGCCATCACAAATGGGAAGGTACCGACAAAATCTCCAATTGTACCGCATCAAATTGTCATAACCTTTTGAAGGCACCGAAAAAACCGACACGTTACCTGGCTTACACGAAAGAAGGAATAAAATATTACAAATATGCCTATCATGAAAATTGCATCGGGTGCCACAAAAAATTAAAAGAAAAGCAGAAAAAATTGGAGATGTCCTACGCGGCCATGGAAAAACAGGAAACAACCCTTCCGACCAGTTGCAACGATTGTCATCCGGAAGACTAAGGGCTCGCACAAAAATAACTTCACAGAATTGGCGCCCGGATTTGGGTCAGATTTGTTCGATCCGAAATTGCCAAACCACAGCAATAGCAGGCCTATTTCGAGGATTTGGCGGTTGAGGATCGGGTAAAGATGGCCTGAAGACGGGATGCGAAGATGTGAAGTTATTTTTGCGCGAGCCCTAAGCTTAAAGGGTCTAATTTGTCAGGCTGTGAATAGGGGCGGGAATACGGCCGGCCAGTCTGATAAACGGATTCGACCCTTTGGCATTGTTTACCGCAATAATAGCGGATTCACCCAAAAGACCGCCAAAAAAAGCCCGCTCTCCTGCTTTTTTCCCGGGTACCGGAATCAGGCGGGCGGCGGTGGTCTTTTTGTTGACGACCCCAATGGCCATTTCATCTGCAATGATTGCCGAAATGGTATCTTCGGATGTGTCTCCGGGTATGGCCACCATGTCCAGCCCCACCGAGCACACGCTGGTTAGAGCCTCAAGTTTTTCTAAGGTAAGATGGCCTTCTTCAGCGGCCTTGCCGATATTGAGATCCTCACTGACCGGAATAAATGCGCCGCTCAATCCCCCTACATGAGAACTTGCAAATGCACCGCCTTTTTTAACGGCATCATTTAAAAGTGCCAGTGCCGCCGTTGTCCCGGGGACACCGATGCTTTGAAGACCCAGACTTTGAAATATTTCACCCACACTGTCTCCGACATGGGGGGTCGGGGCAAGGGAAAGGTCTGCCACGCCGAAACAGATATTCAGATTTTCGGCCACCTCCCTTCCAATCAACTCGCCCACCCGTGTCACTTTATAGGCCGTACGCTTAATAATTTCTGAAATACGTCCCAAATCAATATGGCCCTTCGATCCAAGGCTTCGGTCAATGGCTTTTTTGACAACACCTGGACCGCTGACGCCGACGTTGATGACGGCATCGGGTTCGCCGATACCTAAGTAAGCGCCGGCCATGAAAGGGATGTCCTGGGGCATATTGGCAAAAACGCAAAGCTTGGCACAGGCGATGCCGTCTTTTTGTTTGCTTAAATCAGCAGCCTGTTTGATCACTTTGCCCATTCTCAGAACAGCATTCATATTGATACCGGCCAGGGTCGATGCAACATTCACGGAAGCGCAAACCCGGTTCGTTTCGGCAAGTGCCTGTGGAATTGCCCGGATCAACTCCCGATCCCCCCTGGCCATCCCCTTCTCAACAAGTGCCGTAAACCCGCCGATAAAATCGACATCGACCGCTTCGGCGGCATCGTTGAGCATTTTGGCGATTTCAACAAGCTGTGAGGAAGAAAATGAGGCGCCCACCACGGCAACTGGACTGACCGCAATTCTTTTGTTTACCACCGGAATACCGTACTTGTCTCCAACCTGATTGCAGACCTTTACCAGATCTTTGGCAAGTGTTGTAATCCTTTTCATGATGTTGTCTTTGAACCTTTTCAGATCGTTGTCGGCACAATCCAATAGACTGATGCCCAATGTTACCGTTCGAACATCCAGATGTTCGTTCTGGAGCATTTCAAGTGTTGAAATGATTTCTCTGCCTGTTAACATGTCGCACCTCTCAAAAAACAAAATCAAACTCTGTTGATCGCCTCGAAGATGTTTCGATGCTGAACACTGATATTCAGTCCGAGCTCGTTTGCTCTGTTTCTCAAATCCTCATGAAATTTTTGCTGATCGATTTGGGTCGGAATGTCGACCTCGTATATCATGATGTTTTTATCGGGATCGTCTCCGCCTTCGAAAACCGCCTGCATATTGGTGACATTTGCGCCGTATTGCGCGATAACTTCGGTAATTCCGGCAACGAGACCTTTGCGATCCGGACCTTTGGTAACGATGACAAACGGTTCGCTTTCCTCAAAAGGATAATCTCCCTTGTCGTACTCGAGATATTTTACATACACATGCTGCTTAAGCGGCATCAGCGCTGTTTCCAAACGTGAACGAAGATCTGCAGCAGATTGATCCGCCGGTATTGAAGCGATGAATATGCCCGAAAATTCCGCCTGCAAAATGGTCTGGCTAACGTTTTCGATGTTGCAGTCAGCAAGGAACAAGGCCCTTGTAATCGCGGCGATAATTCCCGGTCGATCCTGTCCGAGAACTGAAATAACTATTTTGTTCATTATTCATTCTCCATTTTGATACACATTCAGGCGCTGTTCTTCTACCCTCGCATCAATTTCGGCGAACCAGCTTCGTCATTGAATTGATCCTGCCATGGGAAACGGTGAAGAACTCCGCTCATGTTTTTTGGCTTTTTGAAGCTGAATTCAGCTTGCGCTGACATGAAAACTTAAATCTTGTATATGGGGTCATCGGTATGATAAATTATTTACCGATTATGGGGTATTTGCCCAAGCAGTCTAACCGTATTTAAATCACCTAATAATAATAGAATGTCAAATAGACAAAATATATCGTCTTTCATGAGAGAAAACAAGACGCTTTTTGTCATTATAGCAGTGGTCCTTTTTCTGCTCGAACTCGAAATTTTCGCCCTTGCCGCCATGAAATCCGGCCATAAGTCGTGGCTGCAAGTAATGGATGAGAAAGGCAATATCATCTATGAGACCGACGGCAAAAATCTTAGCGAATTCAATAAATATTATTTTGAAAAAACATTCGGCCCTTTTGACCGTTATCACACCAAGCTCGTCACCAAAGATTTCCCTTTCCCATTTAGGGCCTGGTTTGCGGCAGCCGTCGGAATCCCCGTAGGCGCTTTTCTTTTGTTTGCTTTTTTCGTCCGGGCATACCAGTCTCTTTTTTCAAAGGAGGAAAAAATTCCGGATACTCAGGGTTTAAAAGATATGGAATATGAATACCGGTTTGAAAAGATTATCGCCGCAATCAGCAGATTTAACATCTTTATCATCGGATTCCTTATTTGTTTTGCGGTCTTTTTATACTGGGTAATTCCCAATCTGATCGTTTATCTCGGCCGGGCCGGTACCGAAGCCGTCACCCGATATAAATGGATCTTTTTATCCGCGGGCATCGTTCTATTAGGGCTGTTCATGTGGATCATATACCTGCGATATCTTCTAGCTAAAAAAACCATAGACCGCCAAATGGAAATCGACAAATACCGGCTGAGGTTGGAATACGATAAGGCAGATAAGGCGCCGCCCCGTCTGACCTACGAAGAAGAAAAAGTGTCGAAATGATTTTCTTTGGCTAATTTTCCGGTTCTGCACCTATTTATTGCCGTATTTGTATATTTTGAGGTCATATCCGCGAGCTTCCGAGGATGTATTTAAAGAATTTCAGCTAAAAATTGTTAAAATAGTTATTTTTACTTGACTTTTGGCCTATCCTTTGATTTGAAGATATCCGATAAATGTTGTATAATAGGAGGTGTTTGGTTTCTTGCGGGTCGCTTTCGCTCTAAAGGACCTTTCCCTTTTGCCAGCGTGACGACCTGAAGCTTAGGTCCAAAAAAGAAAGGATTTAGAAGGAGGTTAGTGTTATGGCAGATGGGATCGTAAAATGGTTTAGTGACAAAAAGGGATTTGGGTTCATAGAGCAGGAAGATGGAACGGACATTTTTGTCCATTACTCCTCTATCACTATGGATGGTTTCAAAACCCTTGCCGAAGGAGAGAGGGTAACGTTTGACGTAGAGCAGAGCGACCGCGGACCCGCGGCCAAAAACGTCAGAAAAGCTTAGTTTTTCAAATCGCACTGTAGTAAAGGCATCTCATTTAAAAAACAATGAGATGCCTTTTTATTTTTTATTGTATTCACTAATAATTTCAAAAAGTTCTGTCTCTACATATGCCAAGACTGATTGGGCCTTTTCACGTGGAATCCTCCCGATATCTGATGCAAGCTTTTCGATTTCCGCTTCATTGATCCCGGTCGTCATATTAATTAAAAAAGGATCGACTTCGCCTTCGTCAAGCAACATTCCGCAGGCGCCGACGGCCCCTAAAAATTCATCCTTTACAAACACCGGGACAATGATTTTTACAAGTCCTGCATCACATTCTTCTATCAGAGAGGCGTGGGATTGCTTCGCCTGGGTCGCCAGGTTCATATGGGCGACCGCACAGATATAGCTCTGACCTTTATCGGTGGCTTTTATGGCGGGACACAGCCGGTTTGCCCAATTTTTATAATCCGTTATCCGGACCCCGTCGATACCGAAAACATTCGCGTCAAGGCCAGATCTTCGGGTAATTTCTTCTTCGAATTCTTTCCACTTTTCAAGGGATAACAGGTCTGTCAGTTCCATGTTGAATACGTCCCTTCCTGCTTACTTATTTTCTCAAAAATTTGTGTTGATCCGCGTTCATCCGCGGTTGCATTTATCCGGCCCCCCCTTCCCTTTTGCCTGTTTTCTATTTTCTGATACCTGTCCTCGGTCTTTAGTCCTCCGACTTCGGACCTCTTTTCCCTGACCTCCGGCCTCTGACTTCGGACCTTTGGTCCTTATTTCCCGATTCCTGCTGACGCTGAAGCCACCTTTCAAGTCGAGAGAGCCCTTCTTTGATAGAAATTTCAGGTTTGTATCCCAAATCCTTTTTGGCAGCGCTGATATCGAACCAGTGAGCTGTGGAAAGTTCATTGGCCAAAAAACGCGTCATCCGGGGTTCGCCGGGAAGCTTGAATGTCCTAAAGACATATTCAAGAGCGGCGCCGATCATCCATGCCGTGTTTCGGGACATGGATCGCTGTACCGGAAAAAGCCCTGCTGCACCCAAGATATTATTGACCATATCCCACAATGGAACAGGATCGTCTTGGCTGATGAAATACACCCTCCCGGAGAGACGATGGTCTTGTTCCAGCTTGTCCGCAGCCTGGATATGCACATCGGCGGCATTATCGATGAAGATGGTGTCCACCAGGTTTCTCCCGTTTCCGACTCTGACCAGTCGCTTCGCATGTTCGACAATTCTTGGAACGAGGTGGTTGTCCTTTGGCCCCCATATCAAATGAGGTCTCAAAATAATGGTCTTCACCCCTTCTGCGGCAGCTCCGGTCACCATCTGTTCGGCCATGGCCTTTGTCTTCGGGTAATGAGCAAGATATTTTTCAGGATAGGGAACAGACTCGTCAACACCTTCCATATCGGTCCCGTCAAAAACAACACTGGGAGAGCTGGTATAAACAAGCCGTGAAACGTGATGCTGTTTGCAGGCGTCGATGACATTCCGGGTCCCGAGGACGTTGGTTCGGTAATATGTTTCATACTCTCCCCATATGCCGGGTTTTGCCGCAACGTGAAATACGAGATCCGCTCTACGGCATGCCTGTTCGACGGCGGCGGCATCGCCGATATCCCCCTGGATCTGTTCGACCCCCATTTCCTCGAGTTCCGGATAAAAATGCCGTGAAAAGCTGATGACATGATCGCCTCGACCCTTTAAACGTTTGACGATGGCGCCGCCCAAAAATCCACCGCCGCCGGTGACCAGCACCGATTCCGGGGATTTGGCCTTTAGGGATCCATTATTTTTCATTTAGCGTCTTTATTTATTGGATACGGATCATAGAGATTTATTCGATTTGGGGCAAGGCCCCAAAATGAAATACGATCTGTGTATATCTTTGGAAATCTGCGTCCTATTTATTTATTTTCTTCTCAGCCCACAATGCCAATTTCTCGCGAAAAATTTTCGAATTATGTCGAATGTCCACGGGAAACGACTTGTGAAACAATACAATGCTGATGTCTTTTGTCAATTCGTTCTCCCGCGCAAGCCCAAGAAGTTCATTTCTGAGGGACTTTTTGTTTATTTTGTGACGGCGCTTTTTCAGTTCAATGCAAATAACCGGCTGTTGCCGACCGGGAGGTCCGGTCCCCACAAGAGCGCTTCGAAATACCAGTGGATGATTGTTGAAAACAGCCTCACAAGGTATCGTGAACAACGTTCTCTTTTCAGTAACCACACGATGGCTTTTCCGTCCGCAAAACCAAATACGCCCCTTTGAATCCTTCCACCCAACGTCTCCCATTCGGTGCCAGAAAGAATCCTTGTCTTTGATCTTGGCCAGCGCGTCGGCTTCAGGTCTTTCAAAGTAGTGCCGCGTGACGAGATCGCCTTTAACCGTTATCTCACCCATTTCACCGTCTTGAGCCAAAAGATCGTCCGACCATTTCAAAATGGGATCGTCACTGATTTTAATGAGGCGGATGTCCAAGTCGTTGATGGGACGTCCGATGCACATGCCATAACCCTTTTCACTGAATCCCCGGGTTTCGGATAGGATCTCATCACTGGTAATCGATAAAACCGGCACGGCTTCGGTGGCCCCGTAAGGTGTATGTATCCGGGCGCCTTCGATCAGCATGGATGCAAATGTCTCGATAATCGACGGAGATACGGGTGCGCCGGCGGAAATAACCCGTTTCAGGGGCGGCAGTATAATGTTTCTCTTTTTGCCGTATTTGCCCACTCGATTCAGCAGTGCCGGAGAGGCAAACATGCTGGTAACCCCCTGGTTCTGAATGGCCTCGATGATCTTTTTCGGATTCGCCCGAGCCGGCTTGGTGGGATCCATGTCCGGAATGACGGCGGTGATTCCCAACGGCGGCCAAAACAACGCAAAAAGCGGAAAGGTGGACAGATCGATTTCCTCCAAGGATAGCCCCAAATGGGTTTTTATATGACGCAGCTGTGCATCGAAATTCCCGTGCGTATATAGTGCACCTTTGGCAGGACCTGTGCTTCCGGTGGTAAACAATATGGCGGCCGGATCGTCTTCGAGGGTTTTGGCCGGCGTGTAGGGTTTCCATGGCACCTGACGTACTTGATTTAGCGAAAACCCCCTCCGAAACCAGCGCCTGCCCACTGTAATCCAGACCCGGACGGTTTTGAAAAATGCGGGATAAAACGTTCGAATCAGGTGGGCCTGTGGAATTCCGATAAATGCTTCGGGACGGCCCTCTTTGAAACAACCGACCATACGGCGAATCCCCATCCCAGGGTCCACGACCACCGGGACGGCCCCGATTTTAAACAGGGCGAAAATAATCATAAAAAATTCCAGACCCGGTTTTGCCATTAAAATGGTCCGGGTGCCTCGGGTGATCCCGGCTTCTTCCATCCCGTGGGCCAGGCAATCGGACTCTCGATCCAGCTGAAGAAATGTCAAATGAGAATACTTCACCCGGCCGGTGTTGTCCCGGCCGGCAGGGCATACAACGGCCCGTTTGTAAGGTGAAATTTGGGTCACTCTTTTCAGGTGGAACACGATATTTACAGCACGACGCTCTTTTTCTCGGATATTCGGGTTCATTTTTCCAGTCGATTCCAGATCCAGAGTTTTCGATTGAAGATACGAAATTCAGGTGATACGCTACAATAACTGTCAATAGTTGTAAAGATGCTTTATATGATGCTTTCCGAATCTTGCTGGGCGACCGGCGGGGTTGCTGAGGATATCCAAACATGTTTGTCGGTAAGGGTTGTGTCGAACACCCAACGCCTAATTAGCGAGCGGCCATGATCAGAGAACATTATGAAAATTTCCTGGCAAAATATTACACCTGGATGTCAGGTGGATTCTCCAAGAAAATTGCGGAGAACAGGAACTTTTTTAAAGATCGTCATATCCAACCCCGACTTTCAAAGGTGGCAGTGGATTTAGGGGCCGGCCCCGGATTTCAATCCATTCCTCTCGCTGAAATCGGTTTCAGGGTTATCGCCGTCGATTTGAGCCGGACCTTATTGACCGAGCTTGAAGAAAACGCCGGGAAACGATCCATTGAAATCATAAATGATGATCTGTTGACCTTCTCAAAACATTGTCCTGCCCCGGTTGAGTTGGTTGTTTGTATGGGTGATACCCTGACCCATTTGGCCACTCATCGGAACATCCGGCATCTATTAAAGAGGATTTACAGTGTCTTGGAAATAGGAGGCCGGGTTGTTTTAACTTTCAGAGACTTCACCGTCGAATTAAAAGGTTTGGAACGTTTCATTCCTGTTAGAAGTGATGCGAATACCATCTTCACATGCTTTCTCGAGTATGGAAAAAATCATGTAACGGTCCATGATATGGTCTACGAACGAAAAAATAACCGATGGGAGCACAGAAAAAGCGCCTACAAAAAAATTCGGGTATCTCCGAAATGGATGATAGACACTTTAAAGGATATCGGGTTTAGTGTAGCGGCGTGTGACACCCACAACGCAGGCGTATGTATCATCGCGCAAAAAATTTTCGGGCAGTGACGGCTTTTCGTATTTATATTTTATGTCTTATTAGATTTTTACATTGATTTTTCATATTCCTTAATATTAAATAAATAAGATTCTTACCTTACCGCAAGCATCGGCGACGTCAAAAATCAATAAAACAAGATAGCCAGATACATTTCAATTTAGATCCCAGATGGAAATCATTCAGTACCTTTTTCTGCTCATCTATCTTTTTGCACTTTTGTCTCTCTTTGTTTATGGCATCAACTGCTACTTGCTCATGTTGCTTTATCGTCTTAATTCGCCCAAAGCCCTTAAACGGGATGAGGAAATAAAACAAAAATTCTACCAAAACCATTCTCCTAAAGACTGGCCGCGGGTAACCATTCAACTTCCAATTTATAATGAGCTTTATGTCGTCGAACGCTTGATCGAATCCGTCTGCCGGATCGACTATCCCAGAAATTTACTTGAAATTCAGGTGCTGGACGATTCAACCGATGATACCATCGAGATCGCTAGAGCCATCGTCGAAGAAAAGAACGTCAAGGGTTTTGATATTGTTTACATCCACCGCACCGACCGGGCCGGTTTTAAAGCCGGTGCGCTGAAAGAAGGACTTAAACGCGCCAAAGGGGAGCTAATCGGCATTTTTGATGCCGATTTCGTGCCGGGTTCCGATTTTCTCACGGAAGCCATCCCGTATTTTGTGGATCCGAATACGGGGATGATTCAAACCCGCTGGGGTCATCTGAATTGTGATTACTCAATGCTTACAAGAGCCCAGTCTATGGGGATTGACGGCCACTTTGGCGTGGAACAAGCTTCAAGGGCCTGGAGCGGTCTGTTTATGAATTTTAACGGAACCGCGGGTATTTGGCGCAAAAAAGCCATTGAAGATGCCGGCGGCTGGCAGGCCGACACCCTGACCGAAGACCTTGATTTAAGCTACAGGGCCCAGCTAAAAGGATGGACATTGGCATTCACTTCTCAGGTGGTATGCCCCGCGGAGTTGCCCGTGACGATTAATGCGTTCAAATCCCAGCAGCATCGCTGGGCCAAAGGCTCAATTCAAACCGCCAAAAAAAATCTGGGGAAACTTTTCAAATCCGACCTTCCCATACTGGTTAAAGTGCAGGCTTTTTTACATTTAACCCATTATCTGGTCCACCCCATGATGATTCTGGTGGTCTTAACGACAATACCGATGCTTAACACCCGCTGGTTTTTCGACCGCCCCGCTTATCCTGTTATGATATTTACGCTGTTTTGTTTGGCAACCTTCGGTCCATCATCCATGTATATTTTTTCACAACGCATTCTTTACCGGGACTGGAAAAGTCGCATAAAATATCTGCCGTTTCTGATGTGCCTGGGCACCGGAATCGCTGTCAATAACACCAAAGCGATTCTTGAAGCGCTCTTTGACATCAAAAGCGGTTTTATCCGCACTCCCAAATATGGCATACGGAAAAAGCAAGACAGATGGAAGGATAAACGGTATTATATTCCTCTGAATTCCGTATCCATTATCGAATTTCTCCTGGGAATCTATTCGCTATCCGGATTTTTGATGTTTCTTTTCTTCAGCAAATATCTAATCAGCCCTTTTCTGTTTATCTATACCGCCGGATTTTTTTACGTCTTTTTTCTCTCGATAAAACATGGCTATGGCAAACTTCGATAGTGACCAAACAAGCAGACGTTGCAATCACCCCCTTCATTCTGCAATCGTTGGGTTGGGTCTGCTGTCAGGAGCCGTATATCTGTTTAATTTCAATCTTTGCAGCATCATGCCAGAATCCTTCTGCAAAAACGATATCCACTTGGTTTTGTTTCTGTTCTTTTTCCTTCTGCTAATCTATTTTGCGGGAATCTACCTTATTTTCAACCAGTTGCCCCAATCCGGCCGCTCAAGAAGTCTGGTCATCATTATCATCTTCTTTGCCGTATTCTTCAGGGCCGTTCTCATTCCAATCGGTCCCAAACCCTTTTCAGATGATATCTACCGCTATATCTGGGACGGCCGCGTGCAGCAGGCCGGCATCAATCCATATCTTTTTCCACCATCATCCGAACAACTCGAATCGTTAAGGGACAACAAAATATATCCTCATATCAATCGCAGGGATTTTCACACGATTTATCCTGCGGGGGCTCAGATATTTTTTCGAGTTTCCTATGCCCTCATCGGAGACGGAATTTTCGGTTTTAAAGGTCTGATGGTTTTTTTTGACCTAACGACGATCTTGGTTTTGCTTGCACTTCTTAAGGCTTACGGCTTCGAAGAAACCAGGATCTTCATTTATGCATGGAATCCTCTGGTTATTTTCGAAATCGGTTGCGGCGGTCACTTGGAAGGACTGATGGTTTTTTTGATCGTTTTGTCATTTTATCTTAACGCGAAAAAAAAGAAAGCCGCTGCCGTCATCGTTCTGGCTTTATCCAGTGCGACCAAATTATACCCGGCGCTGATGCTTCCCGCGCTGCTGAATCGAGGAGAAAGAATCAAGGGCGCGGTTTTATTTTTGTGTGCCTTTTTCGTCCCTTATCTGCCGTTTTTGACCGCCGGACATAAGATAACGGGGTTTTTACCGATTTATTTCAAAAATCCCTATGAACGTTTTAATTTGGGATTGAAATATCTGATTATGCGTCTTTTCCCGGAATGGGATTATCTGACCATTTCCAAAATATTCATGCTGATGTTGACCATTGCAGGAATTTGCATCTTTTTTAAAGACAAACGAAAAGAGCAGCATCTCCACTGCGCTTATGTTTTAATCGGCTTGCTCATCATATTGATGCCGACGTCGCTGCAGCCCTGGTACGTTGTTGTGCTTGTACCGTTTTTAACCTTTTTCCCTTCCGGCGCCTGGATGATCTTTACCGGTACGGTCGCACTGTCCTATATCAAGTATGCGTCTCCGGCGGGTATCCTACCCGCCAAGGTTCTGTTCCTGGAATATTTCCCCCTGTTTACATTTCTTCCTGCCGGTTATATTTTAAAAAGATATGCCCATGAGCACTGGATCATGGGTGTATTTCCGGCAAATAAGATTCAAAAACTAATGAGGTTACAAAAATGATAAAAAAATTAATTGCTTTTATGTTTTTAATTTTGATCGCCTTCAGCGCCAATCCAAAAGCTTACGCGTATACCTTTGATCATTCCAGATTCGACCAGATCCTTAAACATTACGTCAACGATAAGGGACTTGTGGATTATAACGGTATCGCAAAGGACCCTCGATTCAGCGAATACATGGCATCTTTGAAAACTGCTCAAACAGACAAAATGACCCGCGACGGCCGATTGGCTTTCTGGATCGACGCCTACAATGCCGTTACAATTGATAAAGTCATCAAATGGAAACCCAAAAAGAGCGTACGTGAAACACCGATCCCCGGCGTGTGGACCTCCACCAAGTTTTTTACCTCCCGGGAGAACATCGTGGCCGGCCGGAAACTGAGCCAGGACGATATCGAAAATGACATACTGCGTAAAAAGTTCAAAGATCCCAGGATTCACTTTGCGATCATCTGCGCTTCCCTTGGCTGTCCTCCACTGCCGAGATTTGCATATACCGCAGAGAATGTACAGACAAAGCTGGATGAAGAGACCCGCAAATATATCAATTCACCCCGGGGGACGCGGATCGATCGCGCCAATAACACGCTTTTTCTCTCCAAACTATTCGACTGGTATGCCGCTGATTTCAAAGCCAAATCAGGTTCTGTCATGAATTTTATCAGACCGTATCTCGCACCGGAAACCCTTGAGTTTTTAAAACAAAATCCGAAAATTAAATACATTTACTATAACTGGGCTTTGAATGCACAGGCGCCGCTGCAGTGAATAGGGCCCGGAGATCAGGACTCGGAGGGTGGAAGTCCGAAATTAGAAGAGAGAAACGAGGAAAAAACTTGGACGTTAATATCTCGGTTGTCATTCCAGCTTGCAACGAAGCCCGTGCCATCGGCAAAGTAGTCGGTGCCGTTCCCGCCGGCCGGGTCCGGGAAATTGTCGTTGTGGATAACGGCTCCACAGATGACACTGCGAAACAGGCGAATTCGGCAGGAGCGCGTGTGATTCATGAACCCCGCCGGGGATATGGATCAGCCTGCCTGGCAGGCGCCAGAGCCGCCAGGGACAGTGATATCCTCGTATTTTTAGACGGTGATCATAGTGATGATCCCCGTCAGTTAGATATCGTTGCATTGCCGGTGATTCAAGATCGAGCGGATCTGGTGATCGGAAGTCGCTTGGGAGGAAAGCTTGAACAGGGAGCGATGCCGCTGCACGGCCGGCTGGGCAACCGTTTGATTGTAATGCTCCTGAGGCTGTTGTACGGGGTGCGGATTTCGGATATCGGCTCTTTTAGGGCAATCAAAAGCAGCGCTTTATTCGATTTGAACATGGAGCAACTGACCTATGGATGGCCGGTGGAGATGGTGGTTAAGGCGGCGCGCCACAGCCTGCGAATTCAAAGTGTGCCCATAAACTATCGCAAACGCATCGGGACATCAAAAGTCACGGGTACCTTGAAGGGGTCTCTCATGGCCGCTTATTATATGTTCCTGGTACCCTTGAAATACCTTTGGAAAAACTGATTTGAGCCATTGGATCCTTAAACGCATCGACCATACCGGCACGCGGAGGTAGCTTATGGTTTCCCTGGGAATCGGCCTGACCAGCGATTGTGACCTGACCTGTGCACACTGCTATCGAGACAAAAACCATGTCTATAATCTGACCCTTTCCGATATTCAAAAGGTATGTCAGAGCCTAGAGATCCGTTCCATCGGATTCGGCACGGGCGAAAACGGCTTGAATCCCGAGTATTTTGAAATTCTTGAATACCTGCATGCCAGGAAGATAAAGCTGACATTGGCGTCAAATGGTTACACCCTTTCCATTACCCCCGATGATGTGCTCAAATATTTTGGGGACGTCGAATTTTCTATTGATTTTCCCGATGAACACCGCCACGACAACTTCCGGGGGGAAGGCAACTGGAAGCGAATCATGGACGGAATCAAGAGATGCCGGCGCCTTGGGCTCCGTGTATCAGTTTTGGCCGTTCTCATGAACCTGAATTACAAAGATTTGGACCGCATCGCCCGGCTCGCGGCATCCTTTGAAGCCGATTTCAGGGTCAATGTTTATCAGCCGATGTTTACCGATGAATTCATGCCGAGTTTCGATCAGTACTGGGAAGCCTTCGACATCCTGTTTCAAAGCAGCGAGATCATCTCCGTGAGCGAACCACTGGTCAATACCTTTCTGGGGCTAAATGATTTAGAAGGTACGCCGTGCGGCGGCCGGAGCATGCGCTTAACGCCTGACAGGCGGTTAAAGGCTTGTGTTTATTGGCCGGAATCCGACCTTACCATCGAAGATCTCGTTGAGAAAAAAGAGACCATCTTTCAATCGGCTCTTTTTAAACAAACACATACAACCCCCCAATTCTGCCTGGACTGTGAACATGTCGGCAATTGCGGGGGCGGTTGTGCCGCCCGGCGAATTCTAAATGGACGATTTGAAAAACCGGATGAATACTGCCCGATATATCAGGGAAAATCTATTCGACTGGAAAGCAGAGTCTCTTCTGCGGAAAGTCCCTTGCGTACGGGAAGCATTTGCACGACGATCGTCAGAGGAATATAAAACCATGCAGACCGTCGGAACGGATATTCAGCTTCCAAAAGATCTCTACCTGGAAGCGACCAGCAGGTGTAACCTCAGATGCAAGGGGTGTATTCTTTTCAACGGAGGCTGGGAGCCCCAGCGCGACCTGTCCCTGATAGAACTCATCATGATATGCGATCAACTTCCGGTGCTTTCGAGGGTGGCGCTTCACGGGATCGGGGAGCCGCTTTTAAACGATGAACTTCCGGGCATGATCCGATATCTCAAAGATCGGAAGGCATCTGTTTTTTTAAATTCCAACGGCACCCTTCTGAATGAAAGACGCGGAAATCAACTCCTCGATGCCGGCCTTGACGAGCTGCGCATTTCTCTGGACGCCGCCTCCCCGGCTGGCTATAAAGCGGTGCGCAACAGCGACGAGTTCCACCGCGTTGTCGCCAACGTGAGGGCCTTTTCCAAACACATAAAATCCATGCATCTGCCGTGTCCCAAACTTTCTCTGTGGTTTCTAGGGACCCGGGAAAATATCTCCGAACTCCCTGATTTTGTTCGACTGGCAGCTTCTTTGGGTGTCGCCGAAGTGTATCTGCAGCGCCTGGTTTATTTTCAAGACGACCAGGGATACGGTCTGGCAAAGTCTGAAAAGACGCTCATGGGTTCGGATGCCGCCATAACCGGGTGGATAAACGAAAGCCATGCCATTGCCGAGCAGTCCGGTGTTCGATTCAATGCCCCCGCTTTCGCCAGCCCCTTTGACAGTTTGCAGGCGAGAACCGGCAATCCTTTCCCGTGGCGAAAATGTTACCGGCCTCATACCCTCATGTACATTACCGCCGGCGGCAACGTCCTGCCATGCTGCATTTCTCCTTTTGCCGTTTCCAATTACGGTTCCATCATTCTGGGGAACGTTTTTTATCGTTCGCTGTCTGAAATTTGGTCCGGATCCAGATACAGAATCTTCAGGGAAAAACGACAAACCCAAACCCCGCCCGAATGCTGTCGGGGCTGCGGCACCCTCTGGAGTCTCTGAATGGATACAAAAACAGCGAAACTATTGGTAGTGGTCGCTAAAGAACCCGTACCGGGAAAGGTTAAAACCCGCTTTTACCCCGCACTTTCACCCATCGATGCGGCCGGTCTATATCGATGCTTTTTGCTTGACAGGATAGCGGGGGTTAGCGCCCTTACCGGGATCGATATAGCGATCGCCTACACGCCTGAAGAGGCCCGAAAAACCTTTGCCGAGTTCGCTTTGGGCGGATTTGAGCTATTTGCCCAGCGGGGTAAAAATCTCGGGGAAAGATTGCATAATATTTTTTTAGACAAATTCGACCTGGGGTATTCCGCTGTTTCCATCGTTGACAGTGACAGCCCGGATTTGCCAAAGGCGCTCATGGAAGATTCTTTTCAACTGTTGTTAACGAGACAGGCGGAAGTTGTGTTCGGGCCCTGTCATGACGGCGGTTACTACTTGGTCGGCATGCGCAGGTTGCATCCGGAATTGTTCCGCAATATTCCCTGGAGCACTGACAACGTACTCTCCACAAGCCTTGAAAAGGCCCGAAAATTGGGGGTCCACGTCAAGCTTCTGACGCTCTGGAATGATTTGGACACGTTCGAAGATCTTCTTGCATTTTATAACAAGTATAAAAATCGCCGGTTATCGGATGATTGGGTCGGTAAACAAACCTTTGACTTCCTTTCACGAATAGAAAAAATCAACACCTATTTTGGTTCTCCGTGATTGAAGCGTCAACATTTCAACGTACTGGTTCTAAGTCATCAATGCCCGGCCTCACAAAATCTCTTGCATCAGGGAAGATGTATGAGATATGAGATCTGCCAGAGAATTTTCTTTAAACACATCCGAATCGTCATCCTGGTCGATATCGCCGGCATCGATATCGATGCCGGCTTCTTTTGCCATTTCTTTAACCATGGACATCGTCGTTTGAAGCATTTCAGAAAATCGTTCCCAACACGATATATCCGCATTTCAGATTGACGTCAAGGGATTAGAACCCGCCAAAAGCTTCGGGTTCAAAGGAGGGGCCTCGGCCAGCCGTTTAAGGCCTCTTCGATGTATTGTGCCAGTGCCAGTGCCTCATGCTCATTCCAGGGACGAGCGACAATCTGAACGCCGATGGGCAGACCTTCTGGAGAGGTGCCTGCTCGAACCACCGCGGCAGGCCATCCGGTCAGGTTAAATGTCATTGTATAGCTGTATGCAGGATAATTCTTTGCCCAGCTGTCATGGGGCATTGCCGGATAAGCGTTCACCGGACAAAGGATGACATCGTATTCTTTCATGAAAGACAGCATGTCACTGCGAAAGCGGTCCAGGTCCTCGGAAAGGTCTGCGAGCGCCATCGCCGGAACCGTCTTACCCTGTTCGGAGGGCTCGATGCATTCTATCGTGCCGGCTTCGAGGAGAAGCTTCTGCTCCCATGGTCCGGCATACGCCATCCACAGTCTGTAAAACAGATCCAGTGATCGGTCAATGGCATCGGGCCGACTTTCTTTTACGTTCATAACAACACCTGAAAGAGCGCTTGCCGTCTTCTCAACCGATAGGATCGTCTCCGCGGTAGGCGTTCTGATCCCGTTGTCGGTAAAGAACGCAACTCGCAACCTTCTGAGTTCAACCGCTCCGGGATTCCCCAAGGGCATGGGCACGATGGCCGGATCTTTCCAGTCGATCCCGCTGATAATCGCAAGGCACAATGACAGATCCTCGACATACCGTGCCATTGGTCCGATCGTACTCAGCGAGTCCAAAGGGCCTAAACCAAACGGAACGATATTCCCGGTTCGAGGAACCCGCCCCGAAGTCGGCTTGATGCACGAAATTCCGCAGAAATGAGAGGGAACGCGGATACTTCCTCCGGTATCGCTGCCGATATCCAGAGGCGAGCCGCCGGAAGCAACAATAGCCGCCGATCCGCCGCTGCTGCCGCCGGGAGACAGTGACAGATCATATGGATTGTTCGTTCGTCCGTAAACCGCGTTGTCGGTTTCGAAGGAAAACGTCAGTTCCGGTGTGTTGGTCTTTCCCAAAATAATTGCCCCGGCGCGTCGCAAACGCGCCACGACCGTGGAATCCTGAGATGGAACAAAGGTGCTTCTCCCTTTTGTCCCTCCCGCCGAAATGATACCGGCCGCATCCAACGAGTCTTTGACGGTGATCGGAACGCCATGAAGCGGGCCCTTGACATCGCCTTTTAGCATACCGTTGTCCGCATCCCGGGCTTCAGCCAGGGCACGATCTCGAACCAGTTGAACGACGGCGTTGAGTTTCGGGTTCACTTTCTCGATGCGATCCAGAAAACTCCTGGCGACTTCCTCGGACGACAAACGCCTGTTTCGGATCATTTCCGCAATAGACGCGGCGGATCTGTAAATAATTTCTTCCACAGGCATCCCT
>JAJDND010000171.1 GCA_022340885.1 Desulfobacterales bacterium
GTACAGCAGAATGTCAGGACCTTAGGAACAAATGGCTCCAATTGTAATCTCCTTTTTTACCGCCCATTCCCCCCACTTTCGCGGGGGTCATTCGAGGCACAGAGTTCGCAGAGATGAAAATATTTTGCATTTGCTTTTCGCTGAGACGCCGAAAAGCAAAAAAAAACAAAAACTCTGCGCTTTTTGCGACTTTGCGGTGAATATAACTTAATCTTATAATTACAAGTTTTTAATCCAAAAACGCATTGATCTGGGCTTCAATCTGTTCGTCCGTAAAGGAATTGATGCTGAGCGCATGCTGGTAGCAGGTGGCCGCGCACACCCCGCATCCCTTGCAGGCCACATCGATGACATGGACCTTCCTTCCCTCGGGGGTGTTCTCGATTTCAAGGGCGCCGTACGGACAAAGGGCCACACAGAGCCCGCACCCTCTGCATGCGTCCTGGTCGGCCAAGACCGAGATAATCGGCTCCACCTTCACCGATCTCTTGGAAAGGGGAATGGACGCCCGGGACGCCGCGCCCAGCCCCTGGGCGATGGCTTCGCGAACATTGGCCGGGAAACGCGCACTGCCACAGAGAAAGACACCGTCCGTGGCAAAATCAAGGGGTTTCAACTTGACATGGCCTTCCAGAAAAAAGCCGTTTTCATCCACGGGAACCCTCAGCAGCCGGGCGGTTTCTTCGACATCCTCTTGGGCGACAAGGGGTGTGGACAATACCACAAGGTCTGCAGCAAGGGTCATGTCCTTGCCCAAAAGCGGGTGATAGACCTTGACCGTGTTCGATTCCACCACCGGCGGCGTGGACGGATCATAGTGGATATAGCGGATTCCCTTGGCTTTCGAGTCCCGGAACATTTCTTCGTTTTCAACGCCGTACATCTGCATGTCCCGGTAGAGGATATAAACGTTTGCTTCCGGGTTATGATCTTTGAACAGCATGGCATTTTTAACCGCCGTCTGACAGCAGATCCTGGAGCAGTAAGGACGTTCATTGCTGCGGCCGCCGGCGCACTGAATCATGACAATATTTTTGAGTTCCGGGTCCGAACCTTTTTTCAGACGTTGTTCGAGCTCGAGCTGCGTGATCACGGTTTGTCCGTCATAACCGTACATTCCGTGGGGGATAAAGGGCGCCCCGCCTACGGCCACGATAATCACGCCGATATCGATGGCTTTGATTCCGGACTTGGTTTCGATGTTCACCTGAAATTTGCCGATAAATCCTTTTACATCCGTCACACGGGCTTCGGTGAAAACCGTTATCTTGGGGTGGTTCATGACGGCCCGGATCTTTTGCTGAACGACATCCGCGGCATCGATCATACTCGGCCCGAGACGATTCAACTGGTTCAGCATTCCCCCGAGGGACGCCTGACGCTCCACCAGAACCGTTTCATATCCGCGACGGGCCAGACCCTGGGCTGCGGTCATGCCGGCGATGCCGCCGCCGATGACCAGGGCGCGGGGCGTAACTTCAGAAAGAATTGGGTTCTGGGCTTTCAAAAGGGCGGCCTTGGCAACCCCCATGGCGATAAGATCCTTGGCTTTTAGCGTGCCGTCCTCTTTTTCTTTCATGTGTACCCAGGAACATTGATCCCGGATATTGACCATTTCAAAGAGGTAGGGATTCAGGCCCGCCTCTTCGCAGGAGCTTCTGAACAGCGGTTCATGGGTCCTGGGAGAGCAGGAAGCCACCACCACCCGGTTCAGGTTATTGTCTTCGATGCCCTTTTTGATCTCATTGATCCCCGCCTCGGAACAGGTGTACAGGTTCCGCTGGACAAACGTCACATGGGGAAGGGTTTTGGCATAATCGGCCAGGGCTTCCATGGCCAGATACCCGGCGATATTGGAGCCGCAATGGCAAATGAATACACCGATTCTGGGTTCGGCGTCGTTATTTTCAGGCAATGGCTGTCTCCTTTTCAACATCGGACTGAAAGGCAATCTCAGCGGCCCTTTCTGCGGCGCTGGACGCCTGGGCCACGGATTCCGGCACATCCATGGGGGATCCGGCACATCCACACACGAAAATTCCGGGCATGGTGGTGTCCACCGGCGACAGGGGATCTGTTTTCACAAAACCATAATCATCCAGCGCGATCCCCAGGATTTTGGACAAATCGGCGATACCTTTTGTGGGGGCGCATGCCGTTGCCAGAATCACCATGTCAAAGTCCTTGGATTTGACCATTCTTTCCCGGGTGTCTTCATAGGTCACAATGGGATTGTGCCCGGGACCCTCGGTAATCTCGGCCACCCGGCCGCGAACATAGGTAATGCCCGAGTTGTTCCCCCCGCGGATTTTATATTCTTCGAATCCCTTGCCCACGGCGCGGATATCCATGCCGAAAATGGTGGACGCGGTTTCCGGTTCATGTTCGTTGGCGATAATGGCTTCTTTGATGGAATGCATGCAGCAATATCCGGAACAAAACGGGTAAAACCGAAAATCCCGGGATCCCACGCATTGAATAAAGGCCAGTCGTTTTGCCGGTCCAAAGGTCTCGACTTTTTCCTTCAACGCATCGAGGGCTTTAAGCAGGCTCAGATGTTCTTCATACTGGTTCGCCCATTTGTTTTGGTCATCATCTTTTTCAATGTCTCCGGATGTATATCGGGTATAAAATTCCTTGGATGTCCGGTCGTACTGCTTTTCGAATTTTTCAAGACCCCGAAGCGATTTTTTGACCTTTTTTTCCAGCGGTTCGATGCCGGCTTTCATGGTAAGATCCGAGGGGCGGTCCGTATGCCCGCCGGTGGGTCCGCTGGCGCTCAACAGTCTTTCGAATTCCATGGCGGTCACCACGTTGGGGATTTCCCGGTATCGATATTCGGGAATCAACGACGGATCGAACACATCATAACCGCCGGCCAGAATGACGGCGCCGACCTCGAGTTCCAGGATTTGGTCCTTTTGATCGAAATTGATGGCTTCGGCCTGACAGACCTTTGCGCAGATGCCGCACTTTTTGCCGTTAAGCTGTCTGCAATGGTCGGGGTCTATGGTCCGGGTGGAGGGGATGCCCTGGGCAAAATAGGCATAGACGGCCCTGCGGGTTCCCAGACCCTCGTTAAAGGCGTCGGAAACGATGATCGGGCATTTCTCGCTGCACAGCCCGCAGCCCGTACATTTATTTTCTTCCACAAACCGGGCTTTCTTTCGAACGGTGACGTTGAAATCTCCGGCCTGTCCCCGGACGTTTTCCACTTCACTGTACGCCAGAAGATTTATATTGGGATGTCGACCGACATCCAGCATTTTGGGCGACAGGATTCAGATGGCGCAGTCGTTGGTGGGAAAGGTCTTGTCCAGTTGGGCCATCTTTCCGCCGATGCTGGGCAGCTTCTCCACCAGGTGGACCTTTATGCCCATGTCGGCAAGATCCAAAGATGCCTGGATGCCGGCAATGCCGCCACCGATGACGAGTACATCATTAATCATGTTAAATCCCTTTTAATATTTTTTT
>JAJDND010000194.1 GCA_022340885.1 Desulfobacterales bacterium
TTTGAAACCCTGCGGGATTTCCAATTTCACCGCATCTACTGCGTCAGATGCCGTTCCGCATAGTCGACTATAGCGAAACGATATCTTCCTTGTATATGCGGCAAACTTGAAAATCGCTCAATTTAGGTTTTACCTTTCTGCCATTTTGGCACACAATAGGTAGTTCGAATTTAAAGAAATATCAACAAAAATCCGCCGGCAAACCCAAAAAGAAAATACCTAACTGCCTCGTGTTTTGAAACAAATCGATCTTATATGTTCTTGGGAGTTGTATTTCCCAAGGCAATTTGATATTTATACTAACTAGTGTCCATCCATAAATGAGGATTTTTGTTCAAGATCAAGGCATGCGAAAAAAATAACCGCAGGCATAAATTGATATTCCGAGGATTATTTTTTGAGCATAACGCAGAGATTGGGCAAAAAGACCATTTATGGATGGACACTAACTAACCAACACAACTTATAAATAACCATAAAACCATTGCACTCCCGAATAGCCAAGGAGTTTCCATGAGCAAAATGACCGCATCACGGATGTTTTCAGGTTTTATCGCTGTTTTATGGGTTGCCTTTTCCCCTTTATCTGTTTCCGGATTAGAAAAAACATACACCAACTCTTTGGGGATGACATTTGTTCTGTTATCACCAGGGACCTTTACCATGGGCAGCCCTCCTAGCGAGCCCTTTCGCGGGAATTCCGAAATCCAGCATCAGGTGACCATCAGTAAGCTGTTCTATATGCAAGCTACTGAAGTCACGGTGAAACAATGGCAATCCATTATGGGGAAACGGATGCTGACCTTTCAAAAAAATTTGGATAACATGCCGGTAACCCGGGTCTCCTGGTATGACTGTATGAAATTCATCCAAAAGTTGAACCGCCTGGGGCAAGGGACGTATCGTCTCCCTACGGAAGCGGAGTGGGAATATGCCGCAAGGGCAGGGACATCCACAGCCTATAGCTGGGGCGACACCATCGATTGTGATAAAGCCATGTACGCAAACAACAGCCTAAAAGATAATAAATGCCAGCGTTATATTAAATCCAAAGGATTACAGATCGACCAGCCGGCGCCGGGGAAAAGCTATGCCCCCAATCCCTGGGGGCTATATGACATGCCCGGCAATGTCTGGGAGTGGTGCAGGGACCGGTACGGAGCATACAAAAAATCGCCGGTCACCGATCCCACGGGACCCGAATCGGGCTCCATGAGAATACGTCGGGGCGGGAGCTGGTTTAAATATGGCCACTACTGTCGATCGGCCAATCGAAATTACGGAAATCCTGCAACCCGTTATCGAACCACAGGTTTCAGGCTGGTGAGAGAATTTCCATAATGCTGAAAACCATCGGTAAATGGCTGAATATTTATGAAGATGAAATCCGTTTGTTTCTGTGGACCTTTTTTCTTTATTTCCTTTTGACCGGCTCCAACGTCATTCTAAACAATTATGCGGAAACCGCTTTTCTGAAACGTTACGGCGTCGAATATCTTCCCATCGTATATATGCTCAATTCTATTTCCCTGTTTATTCTCATGGGAGCATTGACGGGAATCATGGTGAAAGTCCCGGGAGCACGAATTTTGTCCTTCCTATTTGTGTTTTGTGGCGTTTCGGTGGCCGGAATACGCTTCTTAATTCCATTTAACTTCGATATTATCTATCCGGTGCTCTTTATGCTCAAAGCTCAGTATGAAGCACTGCTTGGGCTATTGTTCTGGAATCTGGCCAACGATCTTTTCAACACCCGGCAATCCAAACGATTGTTCTCCCTTATTACGGCCGGCGGCGTTATCGGTTCCATTATCGGAAGTTTCGGCACACCTTTTCTGGCCAAGGCCATTACCCTCGACAATCTTTTGCTGTTTTATCTGGGAACCACAATGGTGGGCGCCGTGGTTGTCAAGCGCATGGGAAAAGATTATCCCACACTTTTAATCAGTGATAAAAAAAATAAAAATTCCAAAAAACGAAGCAACCTCATTTCGGAATTCAAAAAAATGCTTCCGTTAATGAAAGAGTCTTCACTCATAAAAATCCTAATTTTATTGACGTTTCTTCCGAATATCATCATCCCCATACTAAACTATCAATTCAATTATGCGATAAATGCACAGTATGCCACCGAATCGGGCCTGATCCATTTTTTAGGATACTTTCGAGGATTTTTAAATACGGGCAGCCTAATTATTCTTTTGTTCGTCGGTCGTATATACGGTCGTTGGGGGTTGCCGGTGGCATTGATGTTTCACCCGGCCAACTATATTTTGGCATTCCTTGCCTTTTTACTCAGGTTCGATATCTTTTCCGCCATGTATGCCCGAATGTCCACCATGGTGTTGCGAACGACCATTAACAATCCTGCCAGAAACATTTTAATGGGGCTGATACCGGAATCCTTGCGATCAGTTTTAAGACCCTTTCTCAGAGGCACGGTAGTGAGGATCGCCTTGCTTTTCGGATCCGGGTTGATTTTAATATCTGAAAAACTCTTTCATCCAAAATATTTGTCCCTTGTTGCCATCCCATTTGCAGCGGCATGGCTTGCCTCCGCCTTTGTATTAAAAAGAAAATATTCAAAAATCCTACTCGACCTTGTATCAAAGGACATCCTTGATTTGAAGGTCCTGGAAAAGATGGATTTGGAACACGTTTTTGGCGGCAAAGAGATCAATTCCCGGCTGATTCAAGCCTTTCTCGATTCTCGTGGGAATCGATCCCTCTGGTATGCCCGCCTTCTACAGGCATTAGGAACAAAAGATTTAGACCAACATCTTTTAATCGCCCTTGGCAACCAAGACGATCGTACCCGGATCGGTCTTATTGAACTATTGTCCGCCAAGTCCGGAGAACAGGCGGTTTCTTTGTTGATGGATTTGGCAAGATCCGAAAGAAACCAGGATCTTACTTTGGCGGCCCTTCAAGCCTCAAATCGCCTCGATCCTGAATTCTCAGAAACGTTCGATTATGAATACTTTACACAACATCCTCATCCCGAAATCAAAGCCCATGCCCTCATCGGTCTGTATCGCCGTGAACCGGAAACATACCGCCCGATAATCCAATCCTACATTCGGTCCGAGGAGATGAACGGGCGGCAGGCCGGCGTCATTGCCGCCGGCGGGTCCGGAGATAACATTTTCATCGACACGCTTAAAGAAATGCTGACGGTCGAAAACAATGAACCTTTGGTGCCTGACATTTTAATCGGACTTTACAACCTGAAAATACCGGCCTTGAATGATCTGGTATATCCGTTTCTGTCACATCCTGCGTACCGCGTCCGTCTGGCGGCATTGTCAGCCATTGAAATCGACAATGACGAACTTTTTAGAAAAGTCATCTTGATGATGAACGACGCCAATGGAGATATTTTTCAACTGGCTCAAAAAAAGATTGAAACCGCCCCTTATTTAAACACCGAACTCTTGGTGGAGTCCCTTACCATACCCAACGGCAACACCAGAAAAGCCATTTTCAATTTGCTGGAATCCTTGGAAGTCAAGGATATCGATGTGTTCCGGTTTGCTCAAAAACAAATCCAGGAAAGCTATCAATACCTGTCGGATGCATTAAGTTTGGAAGCTTTTCCCGAAAACGATTCGCGAAACCTTCTTATTGATCATTTCAACCAAAAAAAGATGCTTAACATCGAAAATATTTTGCGTGTCCTGGCCCTTCAGGATACATTGGGAGAAATGAAAATTATATACCGAGGGATATTCTCTTCAGATTCCCGTAGACGTTCAAATGCCATGGAAGCCCTTGAAAACATGATGGACAAACGTCTTTTTAAAATAATGGCTCCTTTGATAGAAAGTTCCTCTCCTCAGGAAAGCCTTAACTTCGGGAAAAAATCATTTCCGCTTTCCGGATTAGACTCCGGAGAAGTCGCTTTTACATCCCGCCTGCTGACCGATAAGGATTGGGTGACCGTGGCACTGACCCTGGATATGATAAAAGACCATCGACCCGAATGGATCGACCATCATCTCATACGCGAGCTTTCCACGGCTGGAAATAACTTTATTCGAGGATCTGCGCTAAAATTGATCGATCAACTGCCAGAAAAAGGGGGGGGCAATGACGGAAAAAACCACGATTTCTGAAAAAATCGTGTTATTGAAGCGTATCGAATTATTTGAAAGCCTTTCCGTCGGTGAGCTTGCCGCCATCGCATCCGTTGCCGAGGAGGTTGATTATCCCGCCGGTGAAATCATCATCAAAGAAGGCGATGCCGGCGATACGTTATTTTTGATGGTTAGCGGAGAAGTGTCGGTCATAAAGGACCTGGGAGAAATCAATGAGATTGAAATCGATCGGATGACAGACGGAGAGTATTTCGGTGAAATGGCCCTTTTTGAAGATACGGTGAGATCGGTGAGCATCCGAACGGAAAAACCGTCCGCCTTTATGGTTTTACACAAACAGGAATTCAAGGAAATTGTCCGGGAATACCCTCAGATTGCCTTGGAGATCTGTAAAATTTTAAGCCGTCGCATTCGCCATCTTCACCGGAAGATTGAAGATAGAGACTATTGCAAAGAAAATATTTCTGAAACACAGAGTCCATCTTTGAACGCCAAATAGAAACACCTGACAATTCCAACTGAAATGGGAAAAAATGAAAATCGCCTTTATGATGGATCGATTGGAATCCATTGAACCCACATGGGAAACCACCAGTCACTTGATGTATGAGTGCAATCAACGGGAACATACGGTTTACTTTCTTGAACCCCACGACATTTATATCCGCAACGGCGAAGTCGTCGCCAGGATGCGAAACATCACGGTCGCACCGAATCTTTCCATGAAAAAATACTGGCGGTCCGCAATAAATTGTCTGAAAAGGGATGAACTCATATTTGAAACCGTTTCCGAACTGGATGTTTTCTTTTTAAGGAAAAATCCGCCCCTTAATTATCAAGCCCTGGAATTTCTTTCTCCCATTAACAACCGGGTCTTCATGGTCAACTCCACCAGCGGTCAAATCTTAGGGAACAGCAAACTTTATACGTTGAATTTTCCGGACATCATTCCGGTGACCCATGTATCCAGGGACCCGAAAAGACTGAAAAAAATCATCGATGATTTCGGCGGCGCCATGGTAGTTAAACCTTTGCAAAGATTCGGCGGAGAAGGCGTCATCAAGGTCAGTACACAGGACCAGGAAAATCTGAATTCTTTGATTCATTATTATGTGAGAGGATATAAAAACTATCCGGCGCGCGAACCGATTATGGTTCAGGAATTTATGGAAATTGTGAAAAAAGAAGGCGATGTCCGAATTTTGCTTTTAAATGGAGAGATTCTGGGCGCCATGCAACGAATACCTCCAAAAGGAGATTTCAGGACCAATATTCACGCCGGCGGCCATGTGTTAAAACATGAAGTGACGGAGCGGGATAAAGAAATATGCCGGATCATCAAAGACCGCCTGATTAAAGACGGTCTCTATTTTGTGGGAATCGACGTAATCGGAGACAAGCTGGTCGAAATCAACTGTGTCAGCCCGGGGGGCATTCCCAGGGTTAACCGGTTGAATCAGGTAAAACTGGAAGTTAACGTCATCGACTTTGTGGAAGAGAAAATTAAAGAAATGAGCGATCGGGTTATAGCATCCTCAATTTTGATGAATTCATTTCCCCAATGACAGGGCTTGGTGTTCAGTATGTTGAAAAGTAAAATTATATGGTTTATTCCTGCCATTATCTTTTTCTTATTACCGCTGTCCTGCGCTGAGCAACGAAGTGATCCAATTCTTAAAATAGGGCTGCATGAAGAGCCTAAAACCTTGAATATCTGGTTGGCCAGTGATGCCAATTCAAAGAGGATTTTATCGCTGATCTACCAGCCGCTGTATTTGCGTGCCCCGGACACCCTTGACCTGATTCCCTGGCTGGCCGCGGACCAGCCGGAATTTCATCCGGATACGATTTCATATACCGTCCGCCTCAAACAGGCAAAATGGTCGGACGGATCGGAAGTAACATCGGCAGATGTGGCGTTTACCGCTAATCTGATAAAAGAATTCAAGATCCCTCGGCATTATTCCCAGTGGAAATTCATAAAAAAAATCGAAACACCCGACAACCACACCGTAATATTCTATCTCAGCCGGCCGGAAGCCATATTTCGGGACAGAACGCTGACGACAACGATCGTTCAGGAAAAGGAATGGTCTCAAATCGCTGAAAACGCCAAAAAGCAAAAAAAACCGTTGCGGTTTCTGCTCAATTACAAAATTGACAACCCCGTGGGATGCGGCCCATTCGTTTTAACGGAATGGCAAAAAGGCGCCTATGTTCATTTAAAGCAAAGCCCATATTTTTTCGGTAAAAACAGACGCATCGACAGGCGACTGATCGGGCCCTATATCGATGATATTCTCTTTAAAATTTACGGGACTTCCGATGTTGCCGTGTTGGCCCTGAAAAAAGGAAGCATCGACATGTTTTGGTGGGGACTTCAGCCGGGCTATTTAAAAAATCTCCAACAGCACAAAGGGATTAAAGTGTTATTCAACAAAAAAAGCGCCTTATATTTCATGGGATTTAACGTGAGAAAAAAGCCGTTTGAAGATGTCAATCTGAGGCGAGCGATAGCTGTTCTGATCAACAAGGATTTTATTATTTCCAGAATTCTCCAGGGGTATGGAACCCGTATGGACTCCATCGTACCACCGGGGAATAAATACTGGTTCTGTCCAGATGTCGATTTGTACGGCAAAGGACTGGACCGGAAAGAACGCATCAAAAAAGCCTATCACATTCTACGCAACGCCGGCTATACTTGGGTGGTGCCGCCGGTTGATAATAACGGTCACGTGGTTTCCGGTGAGGGCATACGAACGCCTGACGAACGCCTGATGGAACCATTTGAAATTTTGACCCCTCCGGCTGATTATGACCCCCTAAGGGCCATGAGTGGCCTGATGATACAGGAATGGCTCAGGGCAATAGGTATGCCGGCATTTTCCAAACCCATGGCCTTTGGGGCACTGCTTGAACAGGTTAAAGGCCGACACGAATTTGACGCCTTTGTGCTTGGATACGGAAGATTGTCTCTGGATCCGGATTATCTGAGGAATTTTTTTCTTTCATCCAACGACAAACCACGGGGCTGGAATATGAGCGGATACAAAAATAGATATTTTGACCAGTTGGCAAATCAATCCGCAAGTGAAATGAACCGGGAAATACGAAAAGACCTGATCTGGAAAATGCAAAAAATCATCATGGCGGACGTTCCTTACATTCCGCTTTACGATCCGAAACTCATCGAAGCCGTACGTAACGACACGTTTCGCGGCTGGGTGAATATGCTGGACGGCATCGGCAACATCTGGTCCTTTTGCCAAGTGAAACCCGTTTCGAGATAGCTTGAAAACAAGTACAATGTAAAACGATTTTTCTATCATGGGAATCAGAAAATTCATTTTTAAAAGACTGATCGAGATACTGGTGATCTTTTTTATTATCTTGACCGTTCTTTTTGTGCTGCTCCGATTAAGCCCCGGTGATCCTGTCAGCAGGATCGTGGACCCGACGATGACGCCGGAAGATGCCCAGCGTCTCATTGAACAACTGGGACTCAACCAGCCGATATGGATACAATATGGCTACTACCTCAAAAATTTTTTTCTCGGTAATTTGGGCATCTCCTTTCATTATGGTCAACCCGTGACCTCGATTATCTGGAGCCGACTTTTCAACACGATCATTTTGTTCACGACCGCTGTTATTCTCTCGGCGTTGGCCGGTGTATTTCTGGGCAAAATTGCGTCCTGGCATAAAGGAGAAAGAACAGACACATGGCTGACACTGAGCGCCCTGGTCTGCCACACGCTTTTTCTGCCCTGGGTTGCGTTGATCTTTATATGGGTTTTTGCATATAAAATCGGCGGATTTCCTTTGACCGGAATGATTTCCGCGGAAATATGGGCAGATCCCTCATCGGGCTTTTGGTTAAAACTTCTCGATGTTGCCCATCACATGATTCTGCCGCTGCTTACCCTTTTTCTGATTCACTTTGGGAGCTATCTGCTGATCATGCGGAGCAGCATGCTCGACACCCTCAGAGAGGATTATATTTTAACTGCAAGAGCCAAAGGATTGACGGAAAAAATCATTCGAAATCGACATGCCGCACCCAATGCGGCACTTCCGGTAATAACCAGCGTGGGCCTCAGCCTGGCATTTTCAATCAGCGGCGGCGCATTGACAGAAACGGTTTTCTCCTGGCCCGGAATCGGCAGGGAGCTGGTTTTTTCCGTCAGCAACAACGATTATCCTCTGGCACAGGCATGTTTCTTACTGATTGCCATCGTCGTTTTATTATCAAACTTGGTGGTTGACGTGCTTTATATGTACCTGGATCCCAGGATTCGATATTGAGTAAAAACAAAGAATAGAACACAGATGACACGGATTTAACGGATCTGCACGGATATTTTAATGGGTTCGCTCCGCTCACGACCAAGGTGACGTGCAGCGCAGGCGCTTGCGCCGCGTGAGCCCCAAATTTAATGATCTGCGAAAATCCGTAAAATCCGTGTCATCCGTGTTCTATAAAACAAAAGCGCAAAGTGATGAAAGAACCTGACAGGAAGAACATATTTACACCAGGATCAATCTTTTCGGATCGGCTTCTGGAAAACTGGTCGATTTTTAAAGAAAATCTTCTGGGTAAAATCGGCCTCACCCTTTTGATCATTTTTGCCTTCATGGCTGTCGCCAGCTTTTTTACCCCACTTATCGACCCCATGTATAATCCCATGACCGGGGTAGATCCCAACATCTCGTATTCCACCGGTCCGAGTTTCCATCACTGGCTGGGTACGGATTTTATCGGGCGAGATATTTTGAGCCAGCTTCTGGCCGGTGCTCGAATTGCGTTCATGGTCGGGATCTCCGCTGCCTTCATGAGTATCGTTTTAGGCACGTTCATCGGCATGGTTGCCGGCTATGCGGGCAAATCGACGGATGCCCTTCTCATGCGTCTGGCGGACATGATCATGGTGATGCCGACGCTTCTTGTGGTGCTCATTCTGTCTTCATTGTTCGGTCAGCTCAACATCTGGATCATTGTCCTTTTGATTGCGCTGTTCAGGTGGCCCGGCGTGTCCCGTGTCATTCGATCACAGACGCTTTCGCTCAAACAGAGGCCCTTTATCGAGGCAGCCAAGGTCGCGGGCGCCTCTCCCCTTAGAATTATCTTTCGGCATATTTTGCCCAATGTTCTTCCCCTGTCCCTTTTGTACATGACATTTCGCGTTACTTCGGCCATCATTATCGAAGCGGCCCTGTCGTTTTTGGGCTTTGGAGATCCCGGCACCGTCAGTTGGGGAATGATGCTTCAATGGGTCTGGAAAACTGGAAACATGTTTCAGGCGCCATATTGGTTGATTCCTCCGGGAATTTGTATTTCGCTCTTGACCCTTGCTTTTTACATGCTGGGCCGCGCCATGGAAGAAGTGATCGATCCCCGACTCAGAAAAGAGGTTGAAGGAGAATAAGGATGCCGCTGTTAACGGTGGAAAATTTAAGCATCGGGTATCACACCCGCAAAAGATTTATCCAATCGGTTGAAGGGGTTTCTTTTTCTCTGAACAAGGGAAAATCATTGGGATTTGTCGGGGAATCAGGCTGTGGAAAAACAACCATCGGCATGGCGCTGATGCGGCTTTTGCCTGCCAATGCCGCCATATCTCAAGGGCAGGTGATGTTTGACGGTCACGACCTTCTGAAAATACCCGAAAAAGAAATGCGGCAAATTCGCTGGAAAAAAATTGCCATGATTTTTCAGGCCGCCATGAATGCGCTGAATCCAGTCCAACGTGTGGATGAACAAATCATCGAGGCCATTGTGACCCACGATCCGGATATAACCATGGCATCGGCAGCCCGGCAGGTCGAAAAACTCTTTGATCTGGTTGGAATTACGCCCGGCAGAATGCGGGACTATCCACATAATTACAGCGGCGGCATGAAACAGCGCGTGATCATTGCCATGGCGCTCGCCTGCAGCCCAGACCTGATCATCGCAGATGAGCCCACCACCGCCCTGGATGTCATCGTACAATCCCAGATTTTAGATGCCATCAAAAAACTCCAAAAAGAACTCGAAATCAGTCTGATATTTATCTCCCATGATATTGGGGTCGTGGCGGA
>JAJDND010000148.1 GCA_022340885.1 Desulfobacterales bacterium
ATGCGGAACGGCATCTGACGCAGTAGATGCGGTGAAATTGGAAATCCCGCAGGGTTTCAAATTATTGAAATTCGAAATGTCAGAATACCTTAATAATTTTGTTAAAAGTACCATTTCAAAAATTTGAAACGCTCAGCTTAGGTCGATATCTGTAAAGTATCATAATCATCGAAAAATGATGTCGATGGAGCATAGATGATAACACATCATAAATTTATTTATAAAAACGCCATTGATATGAAAGCGGTTTCATCCGGGAGCGTCGATCTAATCGTCACCTCTCCGCCATATCCGATGGTTGAAATGTGGGATGAGGTGTTCGCCGGGCAAAACAACGCCATTGTAAAGACTTTGGAAAATGGAGACGGACCGGCCGCTTTCGAGCTGATGCATCAGTTGCTGGACCCTGTTTGGGAAGAAGTTTACCGGGTATTAAAAGTCGGTGGTCTTGCCTGCATCAATATTGGCGATGCGACCAGAACCATCAACAAAAATTTTACATTGTACCCGAACCATATGAGAACGCTGCAAACGGCTTTGAAACTTGGTTTCTCCGCGCTTCCCTGCATCCTGTGGCGAAAACAGACCAACGCACCCAACAAGTTCATGGGATCGGGCATGCTGCCGGCGGGGGCATACGTGACGTTGGAACACGAGTATATTTTGATTTTAAGAAAAGGTCCGAAGCGGGAATTCAAAAGAGAAGAAGAGAAAAAGACACGGCGTGAGAGCGCTGTCTTTTGGGAGGAACGCAATTGCTGGTTTTCGGATGTGTGGTTTGATATCAAGGGTACGCCGCAGACCCTTGACCATAAAAATGCCCGATCAAGAAGCGCCGCCTATCCCTTTGAGGTCGCATATCGACTCATCAATATGTATTCGGCCAAAGGCGATACCGTCCTTGACCCTTTCTTGGGAACGGGAACGACAACCGCTGCCGCAATAGCCTCAGGCAGAAACACCATCGGCTACGAAATAGACCGCTCTCTGGAAGAGGTAATTGATCGTATTAAGAAAGTCGCAGTCGATTCATCCAGGCAGATCATCCTCAATAGACTTGCCAAACATATCGAATTTGTGATTCAACGGCAAAAGACCAAAGGCAGATTAAAATATAAAAATGAGCATTATGGTTTTCCTGTAATGACATTGCAGGAAAAAGAATTATTGTTGAGCGAACCGCTAAGAATTATTGAGCCGGAACCGGGATGTGGGCCGGCAGCACGCTTTTTTGACGTCGCGTACGCGAATAAACCGCAGCCGGAATTTTGCAGAGATTGGGCCGCCGAACTCCGGGAAAATAATCTGGACGCTGTTATCCACCGCTTACACCATTCCATTTCAGTTAAAAATTCAGCACAGATGACGCTTTTTTAAAATTCAGATTATGGATTGGGGCTTCTCGGTATCGGCGGCAGTCAACGGTATATCATATGAACTATCGCAATATAGGATGTACGGCCGCTTATTTTTCGAGATCTATCGATTCGGGCAACCCATAGACCCGGGGACGGTCCACCAGCAGGTAGAACGCGTTGAGACCGCCGGCCAGGGTATCATCCGCGCCGTAAAGAAAAGCGCCTGTTTCGCCCTGTTCGTGCAGTTGGCGAACACGCGCCTTAGCGCCGATGATAAGTTCGCTTACCGGTCCAAACCGGATCGAATCGGTGGGACAGGCCTGGGCGCAAGCGGGCACCATCCCCTCGCTGATGCGGTCATAGCAGAGCGTGCACTTCCGGGCAATTTTTAAAGGGGGTATGAGATGGATCACGCTGAAAGGGCACGCGTCCACACATAGTTTCATCCCTTTGCATACGTCCGGCTGGATCACCACGGTATCGAACTCGGTACGGACAATGGCGCCTGTGGGGCAGGCCTTAAGGCAGGCAGCGTGCGCGCAATGTTTGCATACGTCGCTCATCATGAGCCACCGGCTTTTGCTGCGGTCTTCACTGAATTGTTCGATGAATTTGACATGACGCCAGTGGGCGTTATCCAATTGCCGGGTATTGTCATAGCTGTTACCGGTCATTTCCGTGAACCTGTCGTTGTCCGTGGGAAGCCTGTTCCACTGTTTGCAGGCCACCTCGCAAGCCTTGCAGCCGATACATATCGTTGTGTCCGTAAAAAAACCCATACTTCGTCGCGTGGTGTGCTGCATCATAATGTCTTCTCCACATTGCACAAAAAGGCCTTGGCTTCGTGAATGCTCACATTGGGGTCACCGACCATCGGCGTGAGTTCATTGACTGCATCTCCGGTCACGAGTCCCTGCCAGCCCCAGTGCCAGGGCATGCCCACCTGGTGGATGACTCTGCCGCCGATTTTGAAGGGGCGCAAACGTGAGGTCACCAGCGCCCTGGCCCGGATTCGGCCCCTTGCCGTCGTAATGGTGACCCAATCCTTGCTCCGGATTTGCTTTTCCCCGGCAAGCTCAGGGCTCAATTCGATGAACAGTTCGGGCATGAGCTCCGCGAGCCATGGATTCCATCGGCTCATGGCGCCGGCTAGGTAATGCTCCGTCAGGCGATACGTTGTAATCACGTAAGGATAACGATCGTCAAGAACAGCCGCGAGCAAGTTGTCCTTTCGGTGCCAGTATTTTAAGACAGGATTCGTCTGCTGTCCGTAGAAAGGGTTCTTTATGGGAGACTCAGCCGGCTCGTAGTGCGTCGGCAAAGGTCCGTCCACAAGGCCGGCCGGGACGAAAAGCCACCCCATTCCATCGGGTTTCATGATGAACGGAGCGCTGCCCGAATGGGCATCGATTCCATTTCGGCTCGGGTCTCCGGGAGCATCAGGCGGTTTGTCGACAGGAAAGTCCGGCACGTCCATCCCTTTCCATTTTCCGTCTTCCCACCACACCCACTTCTTGCGTTCACTCCACGGGCGCCCTTTCGGATCTGCAGATGCGCGGTTGTACAAAACCCGTCGGTTCGCCGGCCATGCCCATCCCCAGTTCAAGTGAGCGCCCATGGTCCCGGGCGGATCCGGCAGCCTTCGCTTGGCAAGATTCTCATTGGGCGCCGGATAGACGCCGCAGTATATCCATGAGGCACAAGTCGTCGATCCGTCGTCTTTCAATTCAGCACTGCCCGCGAGATGCTGCTCCGGGTTTTGGGTGTTGTATCCGTTGATTTCTTTGAGTACCTTCTCGGCATCCGGTTCTCCCTGGACCTTTGGTGGTTCGTCCGGCTCATAGCGCCATACCAGGTTTCGGATTCCCTGGTCCTGCTGGCGGCTGCTGTCCTGGTACATTCTTTTCAACCGCAGCCCAAGTTGATAGGTGAACCAAAGATCCGAGCGGCACTGCCCCGGCGGGGTCAACGCTCTGGAATGCCACTGCAACATGCGTTGCGTATTGGTGAAGCTCCCTTCGCACTCCGCCACCTGCGAGGAAGGGAAGAAAAATACTTCCGTTTGGATGTCCTCGGGTTTGACCTCACCGCTTGTCACTTCCGGCGATTTGTTCCAGAAAGACGCTGTTTCCGTGATGAAGTTGTCCTTGACCACCAGCCATTTTAGATTCTGCATGCCCCCGCGCTGTAACCGGGCGTTGATGGAAATCGCCGGATTCTGACCGATGCAAAGCATTCCTTTGACACGCCCTTCTCTCATCGCCACAAACATGGGCATGTGTGAGTGGTCGCCGATGATCTTCGGATGCCAGTCATAACCAAAGTCGTTTTCGGGCAACGCCTTGTCTCCGTACATGGATTTAAGATACGATACCAGAAATTTGGGCATGTTCGCCCAATAACCCGTGGCAAGGGTTTGCATCGCCAGATAGTCATGCAGCGAGCCATGGTCCTCGAGGGCGGACGGCGCGGGCATGTACCCATGGATGCTGTGATACAGGGTCGGAACATCGGTGGATCCTTGGATGGAAGCATGACCCCGAAGTGCCAGAACACCGCCGCCGGGCCGGCCGATGTTGCCGAGAAGAAGCTGCAGCAATGCACAGCAGCCGATAATCTGCGGCCCGTATGTGTGATGTGTCCACCCCACCGCATAAGCCCAGGCCGTGGTCCGGTCACGGCCCGAGTTTTCG
>JAJDND010000208.1 GCA_022340885.1 Desulfobacterales bacterium
TGTTTGCTCCACGGTAACAATGGTGTAGCCATGCCCCTGGGGTTTTTTGAAAAATCCGAAAACGGCCGGCAGAACTCCTGCCATGGGATATGATGCGCCCTCCAGGACAAGCTCCTCACCAAGATACATAAGCCCCCCGCATTCCGCATAGATCGGAAGACCTTTATGTGCCAACGCCTTTAATTGCTCTCTGAAGCTTACGTTATTGGACAATTCTCGGGCATGAGTTTCGGGAAACCCGCCGCCGATATACAGGGCATCCACCGGCGGAATACCAGCGGACGTAAAAGGGCTGATGGCCAACGTTTCCGCCCCTGCCGCTTGAAGCGCTTCGATATTTTCCGGATAATAGAATTGAAATGCAGAATCTCGGATAATCCCGATTTTCGGTTTCGAATGCCGAGCAGAAGTATGGGATGCTTCACCTGACGGTGTTTTCTCCAGAATCTGCCTTTTATACGGACGCTTTTCCGATGGCGTGTCCAAGATCTGAAACGCTTGGGCATTAAAGGCAATTTCAGCCAGCGCGTCCAGATCGAGATAACGGGATGCGATTTCGGCGGCATCATCAACCGCTTCCGCAGCGCTGAGGTGTTCCGGGGTCGGAACCAGCCCCAAATGGCGTTCCGGAAATTTTTCTACATCGAGTTTCGGGATAGCACCCAATACAGGAATATGGCAGTATTCTTCGATATTTTTTCGGAGGACGTTTTCATGACGAGAACCCGCAATTCGATTCAGAATCACTGCTTTTATGTCGACATCCGGATCGAATGTCATGCAGCCCAGAACAGCCGCTGCCATGGTCCGGGTGGATTTTGTACAGTCGATGCAAAGTACGACAGGTGATCTAAGCAGCTTGGCCAGTTCAGCGGTGCTGGTGCTTCCCCGGATGTCAATGCCGTCGTATAATCCGCGGTTTCCTTCGATAACGGATATACCGTCTTTTGTGGAATGGGAATAAAACGATTGAAGAATGCGCGGTGTTTTAATCAGGAAGGTGTCGAGGTTATAACAGGGCCGGCCGGCCGCAAGAGAAAGCCAGCCGGCATCGATATAGTCCGGTCCCTTTTTGAAAGGTGCAATATGTTTGCCCGACGCCTTCCATGCAGCGATGATGCCAATGGATACAATGGTCTTCCCCGCTCCTCCCCGTAAGGCTGAAATCAATATTCGGGGGAAATCCATATCTTCCTGCTGCATAAGAGGCTTATCGAAAAAACGTGTTCCGGTGCGTCCGATTCAAACGAAAGATTATATTAATCTTCATGCTCGGCATGTGCCTGTTTACCGGTCCCTTTGAGCCCGTACATGGAGGTACTTCCGCTGGACCAGTATTCGAGCACGCCTTCCTGCACCATCTGGTTAATCAATTTTTTAGCAACCCTTGGTTTTTCTTCGAGTATTTTCGCCAGGTCGTTAAAGTAAAATTTGGATTTTACCTTTTGCTTCTTTGTCAATCCGTCGACGATTTTCTGTTTTGCCTCTTCGTATTCCATTATTCAGCCTCTCTTTTTCGAAAAAGGGAGGCAAAAGTTTGCCTCCCTTTGTAATGACAACGATTAAAACTTAAACTGTGAGGTCTGCCGCCAGGTATAATAGGCTGGATCACGGAAATCATCGATGAGATGATGGGTAAATTCAAGTTCGCATTTCTCAAAAAATCTTTCCCATCCGATCCTTTCCGCCCATTCACCTAGACGTTCATATTTGTTGCCTCCTTTGGAATAGGCATCTACTATTTTCTTAATGGTTGCCGTGGTCGAAGGCCAGCGCGGCGCCTCGTTAGGCAAAAATGCCACCACCACCTTGGAAAACTTGGGTGCAGAAATCCGGTTGGATACCTTGCCGCCCGCCATAATCACGATGCCGTCGCCTACATCATCGGCCAAGGGCATTGCCGGGCACATGGTGTAGCAGTTTCCGCAAAACATGCATCGTTCCTCATTAACCGCAACACTGTTCACCTTGGCTCCGGCAAGTTCCACCTTTGACGGCTTGATGGCTGCCGTGGGGCACGCTGCAATGGCCAATGGGATTTCACACATTTTGTCCAGGTATTCATGATCGAGCATGGGCGGTTTGCGGTGATACCCCAGAATGGCGATATCTGAGCAGTGAACCGCACCGCACATGTTCAAGCAGCAGGCCAAGGACACGCGGAGCTGGGCCGGAAGCCGCATATTCTGGAAATCCTCGAAAAGCACATCCATGGTGGCTTTGACCGGACCCGATGCGTCGGTGGCCGGCGTATGGCAGTGAATCCAACCCTGGGTATGGACGATGTTGGTAACACCGGCGCCTGTACCGCCGATGGGAAATTTGAAGCTGCCGCCGTCAAACTTGCGACTTGCAAGGTCCTTTTTCAAAGGTTCGATCTTGTCTTTGCTGTCCACCAAAAATTCGATATTGTTACGTGTGGTGAACCTCAAATATCCGCCACAGTACTTGTCGGCAATCTCACAAATTTCACGAATATGAGTTACGCTCATGAACCGGCAACCGCCGACCCTTACCGTATAAAGCTCATCACCGGTTTCGGAAACATGGACCAGAACACCGGGTTCCAGGATCTCATGATATAGCCATTTGCCTTTATTATTTTTAATTACAGGTGGATAAAACTCTTCAAAATGTCTTGGACCGATGTCTGTTATTCTGTTTTCCATCGGTTTGTTAGGATTGTAACCTGAAGATACAAATGCCATGGTCTTTACCCCCTATCTTTGATGGAATTTTCTGAATTCGTTGATATCACGTTTGAACCCACCTTCGACTTCATCTTCTTTCCAGAAGATGTACGGATTGTGGCGCGGTTCCTGAACCATTCGCGGATCCGGTTTAAAACCGGTCACTTCAAGAAGCTTCTGGAATCCTTGTCGTTTCATCAGCTCACCGAGCCGTTCACGGTTCTTTCCTTCTTCCATCCACCAATCCCAGATAGGCTCAATAACTTTTTCTTTAATTTCATCATAAGGCTCCTCCACCTTAATAAAAGGAACAATGAGGGAACCCATCTGAGCACCATCAAGGATCGGCGCTTTTGCCCCTGCAAAGATTGAACATCCTCGATCATTGCCTATTCTCAATGCTCTCGGCATAACATTGATGCAGTGCATGCATCTGGTGCATTCTCGATTTTCTATCTTCAGCTTTCCGCCTTCCAGCCACATACATTTGGTGGGACAAAGGTCGATCACCTCTTTCTGGATGTCAAACGGTCCCCAATCCCGTCCGGCATGGGCTCCGCCGTTGGGGGGCAGTTCTCCACCCATATAGGCAGCAACCGCTTCCTGGTCGATTCGAATATCATCCCGCCAAGTGCCGATAAAGGACAGATCTGCTCGAGCGATGGATGCCACACAGCAGTTGGGGCACCCGTCAAATTTAAATTTAAACTTATACGGAAATGCCGGACGATGGAGTTCGTCCTGATATTCAACGGTTAGATCATGACAGATGGCCTGAGTGTCGTAACACGCCCATTCACAGCGCGCCTGGCCCACACAGTCGGAAGGGGTTCTCAGGTTTGAACCGGAACCGCCTAGATCCTGATGTAGATTATGGCCCAATTCCCAGAAGATTTCTTCCAGTTGAGGTGTTGTGGTCCCGAGGAATATGATATCACCGGTGGATCCGTGCATATTGGTAAGACCACTGCCGCGCATTTCCCAGAGGTCACAAATATCTTTTAGGTATTTAGTCGTATAGAATTTACCTGCCGGTTGGGACACACGCATGGTATGAAAATGGGCAACGCCGGGAAACATTTCAGGTTGGTCGCAATATCTGCCGATAACACCCCCGCCATAGCCGAATACACCAACAATGCCGCCATGCTTCCAGTGCGTTCTCCCATGCTTATATGACAGCTCGAGAATGCCCAGAAGGTCTTCACAAACATCTTGGGGAATTTGAAATTCTACACCCTTTTCATTCTTTGCCCTCGATTCAATCTCCTGCTTTAAATCAGAGACGAAACTCGGCCATGGCCCGCTTTCAAGCTGGTCCAGCAAAGGGGTTTCATGTTTTGCCATTGTATTACCCTCCATTCTGATTATTAATTAATCGACCTGACTCAAAAGAAAACTTACCATCCCCTTTCAGGGTAGCAACAATCACCTCCTCTCCCTATTTTTTTCTATGTTTTTGAGATATTATTATTCAGCACCTAATGGGTATAAAATTCAAAACATACAAAGGAACCATATAGAATCAATATCGATGCTTGTCAATAAAAAAGCAGGGTTTCAAACCGTTAAACATTATTTTATTTAAGAGTTATATGTTAGAATTGCTTTAATTGCCTGGGGGCATTGTATAGATCTTCGATATGATTCGCGAGATGCCGCCGGATGACCGGAGCCTCCGGGGCCTGTGAAGGATATCCTCGAGCAATGGCGTGATTCAAATCCGAAAAATCCGCCTCGCTGCAAGCTAAAAGATGCTGCCGGAAACTGTCGGCCAAAGGCGCTTGGGACATCCCTGCCGGCGATTTCAAAGCCAATCCTTCAAAAAAGCCCTTCAGCATTCCTTCAAGTGCAATTTTATCAGACCATGCGATTTCTCCGAACCCGTCCAGCCGGTCGATACGAATTTTGATGGCCATGTCAAAAAAGAATATCAACAGCGCTTCCAAGACGATTCCAGCATCCATAGTCTTTTGTTCATGATGAAAATTTTGCTGGAACATGGATCTGTATTGTCTCACCGTGACGAGCTTTACCTCGACATCTTCTTTACGGCATTTCAGGACAAAATCGCCGGCAGCATGGTGCCATGAAAAAATCTGTTGAAAAGTTTCGATGTTGTAATAATAGGTCAAAATCTTAGCAATCTCCCGGTAAAGATGCAGGGTTTGATCTCCGGTCAGGAAAAAATTCCCGCGCTGATTGTCCCAGACAACTGTTTTGACCGTTCCATCCGACGGATCACGAGAAAGGTGAAATTCGCTGAACCCTTCAAACCATTCGGCCAAAAACACCTGCATTTCAACGTGATCCGTTTTTGTAATTGCGCTCCCCTGAGCATAAACTTCGGGAATAAACAAATGAGAGGCATCCGCATCGAGCATTTTTAAAATCCGGTATTCCCTTTGCGCACATTCCCTGCCGATGTCCGTCACCGCAAGGTTGAGAACAAAGGAGAGTCGCACGTCTTTTATGTCAGCTTCGATTTTCGCCGGATGATAAAACGCACCGTGTTTGTCAAGAATGATTCTGATCTCGTCTATTTCGTTAAATGAGAGCCTTCGGCCCAGACGCTGGGAGGCGGCTTGTGTAATATTCGCATATCGGTCTTTTTTAAGAAAATCTCTTGCGGCTAAAAAGAAGTCGCCGTGATGGATGAGCTTGTCGCTGTCGGATTCAAATATTCCGGCGGATTGAGTTCGGTTGAGCGGAACCGGGGTCGACCATATGCGATCTTTCTTTTGAACAGGATTTTTTGTGTTGGATAAAAAATAGTTGAATCTCGGCATGCGCGTTTTTTCTGATTGTTATCGGTACTTCTTGATCTCGTCTAAAATTTCAGGCGCCACTTCATAACCGAGTTTTACCGCTTGATCGATGTGTTTTATCGCCAGGTCATGCAGCCCTTTTTCAAGATAGGCAATTCCCAGGTTGTTATGCCCCACGGCAAAATCCGGCGCAAGCTCTATGACCTTGAGACCGGTGTCGACACTTTCATCGATCATTCCTTTCATCAGATACGCATTGGCCAGCGTTGTATAAGCCTGGAGAAATTTTGGGTTCCATCGAACGGCTTTTTCAAGGGCGGAAATCGCTTCATCGATATTTCCCAATTGAAGCTGCACAAAACCGATATTGCCATATCCTTCGGCAAACCCTGCTCTAGACTGAACCGCTCGCTTATTGAAATGGAGACAACCCTCCAGATCTCCACGTTGGAGACGTATTCCTCCTAATTGCACGTAGGCCTCTGCAAGGGTCGGGCTACATTCGATTGCGGCAAACAGCTCCGCTTCAGCTTCATCGTATTTTTTTTGGCCCAGAAGACCGATGGCAAGATTGTAATGGGAAGTGCCGCACTCTGGATTTGCTGCGACGGCAGCTTGCTGGCGCGCAATGTACTCTTCTACATTTTTTGCTTTAGGCATAAGTATATCCTTTGATATGTTTTAGTTTTATCAATAACATGAGCAAAAAAATCTATCAATATATAGATTGAAAATGCTTAAATTTTGAAATTTGTATGGTAGCGCTTTCGGGTTGTCAAGCAAAAAACAACTTGCATTAACGGGACAAAACTATTGACAAATTATTACCATTCGTAATAGAAGAATTGGTCTAAGTATATATCGTGTATAAAAAAAAACGTTAATTATTTTATACTTATAACTTTTTCAATAGGAGGTTCTCATGGCAGATTGTTATATTAACATCTTTTTGGATGATGACAAATTCAAAAAGATTCAAGATGCAGGTTTGGCCGATCAGGTTACCGAAATAGATGGCAAAAAAGCAATTCAGGTAGGGATGACAAAGAAAGATAAAAAGAAGCTTGAAAAGGGATTTAAAGATTTAGCCTTTGATGATTCAAATGAGTGTCGTCTGCCGGAAGGCGGCGAGGAAACTTTGTTTGATATCATCGTGGAGATGAAAAGCATCGATGTTATGAAGTTCGCAATTACAAAGCTTTATAATCCGCTTAAAGGCCGAGATGTTTTTGGAAGAGGTACCGGGATGCGATAGTGGCGCCATAGAATGGATTTTTGTATTCGAGACCCTTGAAAGCATTCGATTTTGTTACCTTATTCTGAGTCCTATCACAAGTCCGGTTAAAACGAATGTTTTTCAAGGGTCAGAAACAGCCCGCATTGTTAATTCTTAGGTGTATTGGCCGTTGTAAAATTGATTTTAACCCGTATCCTTCACTTTCTTGAAAATTCCGCAAGAGCTTATTTTGCTATTTCCGAAAATTAAATACTTTTCACTTGACATAACCCCTCACCTTCTTTAATTTTTTTTATTAGAAGTCGTTTCAAAACTTTCAATCGGGCTCAAGGTCAAGGCGGATTGAAACGACCAACCGCAGGAATATCGGGAATATTTCGAGGATTGGACGTCTCAATCCAACACAGAGACTTGTCCGCCTTTGGCGAATTGGGCCTGAGAGGCGGTTTTGAAACGACTTCTATCACTTTACCGCATCTGTTTGTTTTTCAAAGAAGATAACGCCATTTAAATAAAAAGGGGGAAGTTATGATTGAAGGATGCTTCACAGCGATTATTACGCCATTTAAAAACGATACCGTCGACTATGACGGTTTAAGAAAACTGTCGGATTTCCAGATCAAGAATGGAATTACCGGGATACTGGCTGTGGGGACCACCGGAGAAAGCCCTGTCTTGACCTGGGATGAACATAATCGTGTCATTGAAACGGTCGCAGAGAAAACAAGAGATAAATGTCTTTGCATTGCAGGCGCCGGAAGCAACAACACCAAAGAGTCGCTGGAAGGCACAAAACATGCGGTTTCGGTGGGTGCGGATGCGGTTCTTCTGGTAGATCCTTATTACAACGGGCCCAGCTCAATTGAAATCCGCAGAGAATATATTGCCCCGGTGGCCGAAGCCGCTCCGGGTATCGAGATAATTTCCTATGTCATCCCGGGTAGAACCGGTGCGCAATTGTTGCCCGAAGACCTGGCGCTTTTAAATGAAACTTATGGCAATTTCAATACGGTAAAAGAGGCCACAAACGATCTTGAAAATATGCGAAAGACAAGAAAATGCTGCGGGCCGGATTTTACCATATTATCCGGTGATGACGGCATGACCTTCGAGATGATGACGAACCCGGAGATCAAAGCTTCAGGCGTCATTTCCGTCGCGACGAATGTGGCGCCCAAAGCAATTTCACAAATGGTTCAGCGGCTTCGAGACGGCGATCAGGCCGGGGCTAAAGAGTTGCTCGACGCCCTTAAACCGCTGTTTGACCTGGTAACGGTTAAAACCATGGAGCAAACGCCTTTTGGCGAAGTGGTATGCCGGGCCAGAAACCCCCTGGCGTATAAAACACTGATGTCGATTCTGGGAATGCCTTCCGGCGGGTGCCGGCGGCCTCTTGGGAAAATGACGCGGAACGGACTGGAAACCGTACTCAAAGCCGTACGGAATGTTCAGGCGAATCATCCTGAGATATTGGAACCCGTGGCGGAGTTCTTCAATGTCGATATCGAGGGTCGCTTAAACGACCCTTCCACGTGGGATGGGCTCTTTTACGCCACCTATTAAATAAAAAGCCTGATCCGAGTGCCAGGCTATGATTTCATCCCAGAGCGGATTTGCTTTGTGGAAAGTGTACTGACATATTTAAATTCCAAATATCAAAAACAGAGCTAATCGATCGACGATCCGGCATAGAGCCCAGGCTTTCTATGGTGAACTAGCCGCCCGCTTGATTTTTTAATTTATAGCTTCCCTCTTTAAAGAGAACATCTTTGAGCCACGACAATCCGAACTTTAAAAGTGCGACGTCGTCCGTTTTGATCCTCTCAACGGTATCCGCATCAATATCGTAACGATCCAGAAATGAGCTTTCAAAAACAAAAGATCTAAATGAATCGATATTGTAGCTGATCAAAAAAAACATACGCTTGCTTTCTTCGATGAGTTTGAGATTTGGCGGAAACGTCCTTTTTCTTACGACAAGATCGGTCCATTGGGCATTAATCTCATCATGGATATCGACGCCCTGATCTTTTCGCCATTCACGGACGGTCCATTCTTGTTCTTCTTCGAACCCAAGACAGTGCGGT
>JAJDND010000215.1 GCA_022340885.1 Desulfobacterales bacterium
GGTTTCTATGATCTCCTTTGCAATGGGGGCCGCCGCAGATGATCCGTGACCGCCATGCTCTATTATCACGGAAACCGCTATTTTAGGGTTATCAGAGGGCGCATACGCCACAAACCATGCATGGGGCTCGAATTGATTCGAAGGTTCTTTTTTGGATACATTTCGTTCACTGCTGCGTCCGACGATTTGAGAAGTACCGGTTTTCCCGCTGATCTCAAGCCCCTCGATGTGGGCCGCGTGCCACGCGGTGCCTCTTTTATTGTTGACGACTTCCTTCAGGCCTTCTCTTATAATTTCCAAATTTTTCCGACTCACGGGAAGCTTGCCGACCAGTCTAGGTTTATTTTCAAGAACGACCGCCCCTCCCGGCATGCGGACGGATTTGAGAATCAAAGGTTTATACAGTTTTCCGCCGTTGCCCACCGCTGATATCAAAGCAAGCATTTGAAGGGGTGTGGCCAGATCAAAACCTTGTCCAATGGCCACCGAAAGGGTTTCTCCACCCTGCCAGTCAACCCCCATGCGGCGTTTTTTCCATTGCGTGGACGGAATAAGCCCTTTTGCTTCGTGGTCCAAGTTGATGTGTGTCGGCGAACCCAGGCCCGAAGCGACGGCATACATCGACAGGCGGTCGACTCCCAGCTTCTGACCAACCTGATAGAAAAAAACATCACAGGATTGAGCCAAAGCTTGAATCACGTTGACGTCGCCGTGTCCGGAATGTTTCCAGCATCTGTACACCCGATTGCCGTATTTATAATATCCTGGACAAAAAATGGTCGTATCTTTATCGATAACCCCTTCCTCGAGCCCGGCCATTGCGGTTACAATCTTAAAGGTCGATCCCGGAGGATACTCACCTTGAACGGCTTTGTTCTCCAGCGGTCTCAAAGGATTGGAAACAAGAGCGTCCCATTGTTCATGAGACATGCCGTCGACGAATATATTAGGATCAAATGAAGGAGAACTTGCCAGGGCCAGAATCTGGCCGGTTTGGGGGTCCATGACCGCTACTGCGCCTGCTTTATCTTTCAGCAGCGCCTCAGCGGTTTTCTGAACATTCAGATCGACGGTCAGATAGATGTTTTTTCCCGGCTGCGCATCGACGGTTTTCAATACCCTAACCACTTGTCCCATGACATTGACTTCGACCTGACGTCCCCCTCTCTTCCCCTGTAGAAAAGGCTCAAATGTTTTTTCAGCACCGAACTTTCCGATATAATCGCCCACCGTGTACCCCGGATAATCTCCTGAACTCAATTCATCAGGATTAATTTCACTCAAATATCCGATGAGGTGCGCGGCCGTCTTTTTCTCGAGGTAATGTCTGCGGGGTTTTACATCGACAAAAACGCCGGGAAGATCGAATTTTCGCACTTCGATGGCTGCCAAAGCATCCCGCCCGATATCTTTTTTCAACAGGATCGGTTTATAGGAGGGCGCCGATTTGTTGCTTTCGATCTTTGACATGAGCTCGGATTCGGGAACCCCGATATATTTAGACAATTTCTTGACGGTCTTTTCCAAGGGCTTGGCATCTTTCATTACAATATTCATATCGAAGGCCGGACGATTATCAACCAGCAGATTACCGTTGCGATCATAGATCAATCCTCTGGATGGATTTGTGCTTTGCAGGCGAATGCAATTATTTTCCGAAAGGCGCCGAAGTTCCTCGCCTTGAATCACCTGTAGATAAAACAAGCGGATAAAAAGTATAAAAAAGGCACCGGCAATACAAAATGCGATTCGAACCAATCGCTGTTTATAAAAATCCTGATCCGCAGTTTTTAAATACTTAGTCAAAGGGTTCCTCGTGCCTTCAGCTTTTTTGTGCAAATATTTTTTTGGTCCATCGATCCCACCGTCGATGCGAATAATTAAACAACATGAGAAAAAAGGGACCGGTAAAAATGGCCCATAAAACCTGTACCACAACCGTGTTTATCATTATTTGGGAGATCTGTAAATTCTGTTCGAACATGGCATCGGCACCAATAAATATCAAGTTCTCCATCAGTACACCCACGGCAACCACAAACGGCAACAGAAAACTGTCGCCGACATGAAGAAAAGTGATGGCCCAGCGCACACTTAAAAACAGCCAGAAATAAACCGTCAGATAGAGGCCAAAAGGTCCGCCGGAAATATTGTCCATTAAAAAGCCAAAAATAAATATTATCACCGTGGTTTCGCGAACAGGTCGAAAAATGCTTAAATAAAGGACAAGGGGCGTCAACAGATCATAGAATCTTTCGAATATCGGGATATGGGGCATGACCGTCGTCTGAATGACGATCAAAAACAGGCCGATAAAAATATTCAGAAAGTGCTTCATTTCGAAGGCTCAATCGGTTTCTTCCGGTTCAATACCACCAGAACCTCTTCGAGTTTCTCAAAATCGACATATGGCCTGACGGTCACTTCCTGAAAAATCCCTGCCTTGGGTTTGAAAACGTCCGAGACCTGACCCAAGACAAGACCTTTGGGGAAAACACCGTCCAGGCCCGATGACACGACGATGTCACCGACCGAGATATCATGCTTGCGCAATACATATTTGAAAATCAATGCGCCTGCGGCATCTCCTTTGATGATGCCCCGTGACCTGTCGTTCTGAACCAATGCATCGACGGCGCTGTTGGGATCGATTATCAGCAATACCTTGGAATAATGGGAAGACACCTCTGTAATCTGTCCTGCAATCCCTTTGGGAACCACCACGGCCATACCTCTTCTCACGCCGTCTTCTTTGCCTTTATCAATGAGAACTGTTTTAAACCAGGGGGAAGGATCCGTTCCGATAACCTCTGCGGAAAGAACAGGATCGGTCATTGTCTTTTTAAAATCCAGGAGACTTCGAAGGCGGGAATTGGAAAGTTGAATTTCTTTATACCGGATATTTTTTTCAAAGGATTTGTCCAACGTTTTTTTTAGGGTATCATTTTCTTCCGCAACATGAACCAAAAAAAAATAATGGTACCAGATATCTCTCAAAAAACGTATGGATTTGCTGGAAGCCTTCTGAAAAGGTGCAATCACCGAAACAGCGATCCGTCCGGGTCTATAATAAGAAATGTAGCGGCGATTGAAAACAGATAGGAGTATGATATTGACGGCCATCATAGCGATCACGCCAACAATCATTACCATCTTTTTCGAAAACATAAAACTAAGGGATTACAACTTGCTTGAGGATTTCAATGCTATCCAGGGCAGCACCCGAGCCGAGCGCCACTGTTAGCAAAGGATCCTCGGTTATCGTTATGGGAAGACTGGTTTCTTCCCTCAAAAGTTTGTCCAGATTTTTTAACAGCGCGCCGCCGCCCGTCAGCACAATCCCCCTGTCGACGATATCGGCGGCCAATTCGGGAGGCGTTTGTTCCAAGGCTATTTTGACGGTCTCGACGATGGCATCGATCTGTTCGGAAATCGCGACACGAATTTCTTCCGAATCAATGGCTAAAATCTTGGGAATGCCCGAAGCAAGGTCCCTGCCTTTGACTTCTATGGTTTCCAGATCCTGGGGTTCCGGATATGCATTCCCAATGGTCGTTTTGATGATTTCAGCGGTTCGCTCGCCGATCAACAGATTATATTTGCGCTTGATATACTGAATGATGGCGGCATCCATTTTGTTGCCGGCCACCCGAATGGAGCGGCTGTAGACAATGCCCGCCAGAGATATCACCGCAACTTCGGTAGTACCCCCCCCGATATCCACCACCATATTGCATACGGGCTCGGTAATGGGGAGTCCGGATCCGATGGCCGCCGCCATGGGCTCTTCAATCAAGAATACTTCGCGGGAGCCGGCAGATTCGGCCGATTCTTTTACGGCACGCTTTTCAACCTGTGTAATCCCCGACGGGACGGCAATCACAATCCTCGGACGAACAAACGTTCTTCTGTTGTGAACTTTGTGAATAAAATGACGAAGCATCGCTTCGGTCACCTCGAAATCAGCGATAACCCCGTCACGCATGGGGCGAATCGCAACGATATGTCCGGGTGTTCTCCCCAGCATATTTTTGGCCTCAAGGCCCACCGCCAGAACGCGGTTTTTCATGCGATCGTCCGTTCGAACGGCAACGACCGAGGGTTCATTCAATACGATACCTTTTCCTTTGACATACACAAGAGTGTTTGCCGTACCCAGATCAATGGCTAAATCACTTGAAAAAGCACCCAATATCTTATCTAAAAATAGCGCCATATCCCCTCTTCTTCACCCGTTGAAAGTAAATATCCCTCTTTTGCTTCTGCAGGCTCTCTACCGAATACTGCTATTAAAAATTTTGAAACTATCAAAATTATTTTATAATAACAAGAAAATTATCCATGCGCCTTCAATTTGAAAAATGATATCAAATTCGAATCAAGCAATAATTATGCCAATACATATCAGGGGGATTTGCCAGGGACTAGATTTTCCATAACGGCATCATGCAATGTCGGTCTGAAAGCCTTTATTCGGGTATTGTCCCGTGACGGATGAACGCGATTGGTGAACAGGATCACCGTTATATTGCGTTCGAGATCCATCCAGAACGACGTACCCGTAAAACCGAGATGGCCTATGGTCTTTTTGGAAAAAAAACGGCCGCAACTCGGCGTCGCCGTTGACGGTGTGTCGAAACCGAGCGCACGACCGGTATGTTTATTCCGGCTTAAAAAGCGCCGGGTTAACTCACTGTCAAATATTTTTGACGCCCCATCCCCGCGATACACGGCTGAAAGTTCGGACAGAAGAGAAAGCACATCCCCGGCGGTTCCGAAAAGACCGGCATGCCCCTCGATGCCGCCCACTGCATATGCATTGTCGTCATGAACGACCCCTTCCAACAAGATGCCCCGCCATGGACATCTCTCGGTGGCGGCAAATTTTGCCTGAAGCGGTTTTATGCCGTTGGGCACGAAAAACAGGCGCTTCAAATTCAAGGGCCGGTAGATGTTTTCCATGACAAATTGGTCCAGGCGAATTCCGGATACGGTTTCGACGACCCAGCATAAGACCATAAAACCCAGATCACTGTATACGACCTGCCGGCCGGGTGGATGAATCAGCGGTTCTTTGGCCAGAAATTCCCTCAACACATCTTTTCGCTTACCGGGGTCAAGGTTTTGCAGCCGTTTATAATAGGGACGATAATCCGGAAATCCTGAATTATGATAGAGCAACTGTTCAATCCGAATCTTCGCTTTGTCGGTGTTCCTAAACGAGGGCAAAATAGCGCCCAGGTTCTCTTTTAGGGCCAGATCGGATCGTTGAATCAGTTTCATGACGGCAAGGGTCGTGGCCAGCGGTTTTGTCAGCGACGCCAGGTCGAAAATGGTTTCTGTTGTCACCGGGCTGCCGGAAAACAGATTCTCGACACCGTAAGCCTTAAAAAAAACAACGTTGCCGCGCACCGAGACCAAAAGAACCCCGCCGGGAAATACATGGCCGGAAACAGCCTCTTTCATGAGGCCGTCAATGTCTTTTTCATGAAACATAAAGCCGCTTTTTCCCGGCATCCAAAGTTGCATCCTGTCCCAGGGGAACGGTCAGGTTTGTCTCTCCGTGGCCGATGTCAAAGCCGGCCAAGATCGGAATGTCCGCGTCATGAAATATATTGTCAAAAATTTCAACAATCTCTTCCAGTGGACCGCATTTTTTAAAAGCGCCCAGGATCAGACCGGCCGTGTCGTTAAAACATCCGGCCAATTTCAACTGTGTCAACATTCTGTCGATCCGATATGTCATTTCTCCCACATCTTCAAGGAGCAAGATCTTTCCCTTAAAATTCGGCGTATAAGGCGTTCCGACAAGATGGCACAGCGTCGTCAGGTTTCCCCCGCACAGCATGCCCGAACGACTGCCGGGTTTGATCGTTTTCCCTTCTTCGGCGACCAGCTCAAAGGGCCCATCGGATGTCAGGGCCGTTTTCATGGACGAAATGGTTTCCTCGGTAGCACCCGCCAGGCTCGTCACCATGGGCCCGTGAAAGGTGATCAGACCGCACCGCTCATGCAGCACCGACAACAGCGCCGAGACGTCGCTGAATCCCATAAAGATTTTCGGATTCATTTGAATGGTCTGATAATCGAGAAGCGGAAGTATGCGCATGCTCCCATATCCCCCCCGGGCACATACAATGGCCTGGACGGATGGATCGGCAAACAGGCGATTTATCTGAACCGCCCGCCGGGCGTCGGTTCCGGCTAAAAATCCATGCTGCTCAAAAATACTTTCATCATAAAATATGCGAAACCCCATGGTTTCCAGAACCGTTTTTCCCTGCATGAATTTTTCCGGATCGAAGGGACCGGCCGGCGCAACAATGCCGATGGTGTCTCCCGGTTTCAAACGC
>JAJDND010000218.1 GCA_022340885.1 Desulfobacterales bacterium
TGGTAGGCACGATTGGATTTGAACCAACGACCTCTACCGTGTCAAGGTAGCGCTCTCCCCCTGAGCTACGTGCCTGTATTCTCGAAAATTTCCCTACGCTGGTTTTCGAAAATCTGTTAACATCACTTTTCGAACCTGTCAAGAAAAATGGCTGATTGAATTTGCAGCAGACCGCCGCAAAAACTAGCTCGCTCATGAAAAGCCTTTCGGCGCATTCGGGCTGCAACCTTTGTCTGTGGAGCCCCCGATAAAGCAGGATGAACTCATGAGCCGTTTTGTCCGGGTATGACCGCATTCGGGGCAGCATATTTTTTCATCATCACCGCACATGACTAGTATCTCGAAACATTGACAGCACTTTTCGCATTGATATTCATATATGGGCATTTAAAACCTCCTGCATCAAAAAATTATCTCAAAAATAATAATCGAATATCCATTCTGTCAAGTTTTATCGGGACTCAAACCTGAATCTTGAGTTGGTTTCTAAAAATATTGGACATCTTAATTTACCTGTGCGACATTATAACATGTGAAAGGAGGTGTCATATGAAAGTAAGAAAATCAATGTTTTCAGGTAGTTGGTATCCGGGAAGCGCTTCTGGGTGCGAAAGGGAAATCAAAGCTTTTTTAAAAGAGTATTCCATAGAAACCATCGATAAAAAATCCTTGGTCGGCGGCATCGTACCCCATGCCGGATGGTATTTTTCCGGCAGCGTCGCCTGCAATGTTATCCATTGTCTCACCGGCCAGACACATCCGGATGCCTTTGCGATTTTCGGAATGCATCTTCATAGCGGATCACCCGCTTATATTATGGTCGACGGTGCATGGGAAACCCCTTTCGGCCCTATCGAAATCGAAACCGAACTGAGTCGTGAGCTGTCTGAAAAATTTGCATTTCAGATTGAAACCGCAGACAGTTTTACCCAGGACAACACCATCGAACTTCAGCTCCCTTTCATAAAGTATTTTTTCAAAGACGCAAAAATCATCCCCATTGGTGCACCGCCCACAAAAGATTCCCTTGAGATCGGAAAAGCCGTGGCGGATATAACGAAACAACTCGGACTTCGGGTCAATATCGTCGGCTCCACGGATCTGACCCATTACGGTCCCAACTACGGGTTTGTGTCCCACGGCAGAGGTTCTTCGGCCGTTCAATGGGCCCGGAACGAAAACGACCGCCGGGTGATCGATGCCATGCTGGCCATGGACCCTGAAACGGTCATTATAGAGGCCATGACAAATCAAAATGCCTGTTGCAGCGGTGCGGCCGCCACCGCAATCGCCACCGCCAAACATCTCGGCGCCGGAAAGGCCCAAACCATTGCATACGCCACCAGCTATGATAAGAGCCCGGGAGATAGCTTTGTGGGGTATGTGGGGATCGTCTTTTAAATGCTAAAGGCCGGTTCCGCTGGAACCGGCCTTCAAAATTGGTTTCAACATGAATTAGTACATATCGTCCCCCATACCGCCCGGCGGCATTGCCGGCCGTTTCTTTTTGTCCGGCTTTTCCGCAACCATGGCCTCCGTGGTTAACATCAGCCCGGCTACAGAGGCGGCATTCTGAAGGGCAAACCGCACCACCTTGGTGGGATCGATCACGCCGGCCTTCAGCAGGTTTTCGAATGTTTCCGTCTCGGCGTTGAATCCAAAATCATCTTTGGCCTCGAGCACCTTATTGAGCACAACGGAGCCCTCACAACCGGCATTTACGGCGATCTGCACCAGCGGCTTGGTCAGTGCCCGCTTGAGGATATCAATGCCCCTTTTTTCTTCTCCTCTGGCATCGACCTTATCCAAAGCGTCGATACAGCGAATCAGGGCAACACCGCCGCCGGCAACGATTCCCTCTTCGACTGCCGCTCGAGTAGCATTCAAAGCATCCTCCACCCGGGCCTTCTTTTCCTTCATTTCGGTTTCCGTAGCGGCGCCGATACTGATGACCGCCACCCCGCCGATGATTTTTGCCAATCTTTCCTGAAGCTTTTCACGGTCGTAATCGGATGTGGTTTCTTCGATCTGCGCCCGAATCTGCTTTACCCTGCCCTCTATGGCCGACCGGCTTCCTGCACCATCGACAATGGTCGTATTCTCTTTATCGATTTTGATGGCTTTGCATTTCCCAAGATCGTTGAAATTGACGTTTTCGAGCTTGACGCCCAGGTCTTCGGATACCACCTGCCCGCCGGTGAGAATGGCAATATCCTCGAGCATGGCCTTGCGTCGATCCCCGAAACCCGGCGCCTTGACCGCAGCGACGTGCAAGGTTCCGCGAAGCTTGTTGACAATCAGTGTTGCCAATGCCTCACCTTCGACATCCTCGGCAATGATCAGCAGTGGTTTTCCGGACTGGGCTGTTTTTTCCAACAGCGGCAAAAGATCCTTCATCACGGTTATCTTTTTTTCGTGGATCAGAATATAAGGATCTTCCAGGGCAACCTCCATTTTTTCGGCATTGGTGACAAAATAAGGTGAAAGATACCCGCGATCGAACTGCATCCCTTCGACAATCTCGAGGGTGGTTTCCATTCCCTTGGCCTCTTCGACGGTAATGACCCCCTCTTTTCCCACCTTTTCCATGGCTTCTGATAGCAGCTTGCCGATTGTTTCATCGCTGTTGGCGGAGACGGTGCCCACCTGTTCGATCTCTTTTTTGTCTTTAGTCGGTTTGGAAATTTGTTTCAGTTCTGCCACGACGGCAACCACGCCTTTATCGATTCCCCGTTTCAATGCCATGGGATTGACGCCTGCGGCCACCAGTTTCTGTCCCTCATTATAAATGGCCTGTGCCAGTACCGTCGCCGTGGTGGTCCCGTCACCGGCCACATCACTGGTCTTGCTGGCGACTTCCTTGACCATTTTGGCCCCCATGTTCTGAAATTTGTCTTCCAGCTCGATTTCCTTTGCAACCGTCACCCCGTCTTTTGTGACGGTCGGAGAACCAAATGTTTTTTCCAAAACAACGTTGTTCCCCTTCGGACCCAGCGTAATTTTCACTGCATCAGCCAGGCAATTGACACCTTTTAGCATCGATTCTCTGGCTTTAAATCCGTAAGAAACCATTTTGGCAGCCATAATTCGTTACCTCCTTTTTCATTCCAAGATACACAGAATGTCGTCTTCACGCATAAAGATATATTCTTTACCATCGATTTTGACGTCATTTCCGGCATATTTTGAAAATAGAATTCTATCCCCTTTTTTCACCTGAATCGGAATCCTTTTGCCGCTGTCGTCCACTTTCCCGGGTCCCGCTTCAACCACTTTGCCTTCCTGGGGTTTCTCTTTGGCGGTATCCGGAATGATGATTCCTCCGGCGGATTTTTGTTCTTCTTCAACTCGGGCGACAAGGATTCGATCGTTTAACGGTTTTATTTTCATGCACAGACCTCCTTTCTCAAATAATATGTTTTAAATGCAGAGTATTACAGAAAACAGCGCCGCCGAATCGGCGCGATAAAAGTGGTAGAAAAATGATGATTTCCAATATAATGCAGGTTGTATCGCGTTCAAGGGGACAAATTAAAAAAATATGGGGAGTTTCGAATTGTTAAAAAAAATAAAAACCCCTGAGAGCCCTCACAATCCCTCAGGGGTTTATCAAAGATATAAAATGAGAAATAATAATTCCCATCTCTATTTCAATATATCGGAAAATGTGCCTAAACTTTTCAGCCTTTTAATTAACTTGCTGAGCAGTTAAAAATATTGCCTTGGAAAGTGCATCAAAAAATTGTTGGTAAGGCTCAGGGTTTTCCACCGCAGCAATATTATATTGAGCATTCGCCCGCACCAATAACTGAGTCTTACCGTGCGGCCTGACCGATACCGTCATGCGAAGGGTGTACCTGTTCAATTTAGTAGCACTAACGGCACCAAGGACATTGTCAGCCTTATCAACTATGAACCCGAGATCCTGAAGAGTTGCTATCACCGTCCGTAACATTTTATCTCTGTCCTTAGTATCAAATACTCTGGTCTGAATAGCTCTAAGTTTAACTTGAGATTCCTTAGTAGCAAGTACCTGCTTCGTAGAGGGAGCACATGAAATTAACATAATTAGCACAATTAACATAGATAAAAATAGTATTTGTTTTTTCTTCATATCTCGTGAGCCTCCAGAAATACTGACTGCGAAAGTTTATCAAAGAACTCTTGGTAAATTTTTGCCTCGTTAATACCTTCCCTCCTGGTTATTTGTCCCTGAGTGTTGGACACAATCCTCTGAAAAGTTACCCTTACTGCGGTCTGGCATTTAGATTTATCTGCTTTATCAATGTGAATCGGACGTGTGACAAGCGATGCCCGAATCAATTGTTCCTTGTCGACTGGTGTATATGCACCAGTTAGCAGAGCAACTACGACAGCACCAACCACCTGACCAGCGCTTGTGGCGTCGCGTTGCTTGGAACAAGCAATAAGGCCCAGATCGGTTTCGCTTTCATTGATGGTAAATCCCAAATCCTGCAATACAGCAGCCGAAGCTGAAAGCAATGTTTTTTCATCCGTATCGAAAAATCGAGTTTGAAGTTGTCGATCCTTCAAACTTTCTTTAGATAACTGGAGTGCCTCTTTAGGAATTGTCGGAGCACAACTAGCTAAAAGAAACGAAAAGACAATAATAGTAACAATCAATCGATAGAAAGTATTATGTCTCATTTTGGCCCCCATCGTTAAAAACTTGATTGTCGATAAGCGAAATCACGGACCTTATTTTGTTCATTAAACTTTATTATGATAGTTAATGTCCGTTGGGATGTAGATGAAGCCCCAGCGCCTCTCGAAAAGCCTGACCCAATGCCGCCACCAGCGACTCCGGCTCCAACTGGCGCACCCCCTAAAATTAGTGCAGAAATACCACCTGAGCTGGTTGAATAAGCGTGATCGGTTGCAATTTTATCATAAACCCAAACTTCACGACGTTTTTCATCTGTTGTCACCATATTAGGTGAACCTAAGACTTCAACAACCTGAGCGCTGCTCATGCCAACCCGAATTTCACGCTGCACTTTGCCGACTGAAATTCGATCAACCTCAGGGTTGCTCACATCTTGTCGGTGTTGGGTTGCTGACATGCAGCCAACAAACGACATCGCAATTAAAACCGGGAAAAAACGAAAGGCAATTTTTCTCATAACATTCTCCCTTTTAATTAATAAGGAACTTATATATTTCCTCGATTCATTGCTGATCTTTTTTTGCAAATATATGCAAGAGTTATGCCATTTCCCCACTATCATTCATTTTGAAAAATTAATCTAAACTCGAAAAATCAGAGCAATATTGAGTTGTCGAAACATATTAAAGTACTTTTAATAAGATAGACATTTATATTGGGCAAACAGGGAAAGAAAAAATAGAAAAATTCTCTTTATCAGATATGGGCAAATTAAGCAGATAATCGTCGAAATAGTGCAAAAATATTTGACATAATTCTTTTGAATTTTTTGTAATCTTGCTAAATCAATTGGTTAAGCAATAGAAAGGGTTGTTTACAGTGCAAAATAATTTGCACCGTTTTCGTGAGGTCTGTCCAAGTTAGTAGGCTGTATTTGAAAGTTTTTTATATCTAAATCAGAATCAACCATATGTTACGTTCGACTATTTTGATAGAAAATTAATTGCAGATCTCTTGCCAAAAACAGCAACCGGAGATTGTAAAACTCCGATTATTTTTATTTTAGAACCCATAAGTGTGCGCACTTTATAATAGGAAACGCAAGTTTGGAGTTGATGTCTTATTTTCGAAGTGACATTTTTTGTCACACATTTAACACTTTTAGGAAAAAATCGATCATTTGGGAATTCGGTTGTTGATTTTAAAGGTCACCTTTCCTTCTTGAAGCGTTGTGATGCGACTGTTTGCAATGGTAACCCGGTGGGTATTTCCTGTAATAGCGGCGCAGTTCGGCAAGGAGCTTTACCGAAAGCATATTATAGCGGCTTTTGAGGCCCTTTCCGCCTTCGACTTTAATGAGCATTTTTTCGCTTTCGATGTGTTTAGGCTTTAAAGCGATGACTTCACTTGCCCGGAGTCCTTCCGCATACGTGGTCATCAGAATAAGGCGGTGTTTGAAATTTCCAGGTGTACAGATGATTTTCCAGACCTGTTTCTTTGTAAGTACCATAGGCAGTTTTCGCGGGATTTTCCGAACGCTGTAGATAAACTACCGCGAAGCCGTTTCGTACATCTGTAAAGATTGTAGGCCCGAAATTCTTGCGATACATTGCGGAGTACCAGATATTCAAAATTCGAATAATAAAAAACAGGTTCATTGTGATCTTGCCCTTGGGAATCCAAGAGTTGATTGATTTCAGTACTTTCTAACAATGATTGAAATTATCGCTGCAATCAATATCAAAATGCCAATTATTTTTAACCGTAAATACCTCCGTCTTTCTAACTCAAAAAGTGCTGGTTCAGACCAACGTTCTCTTTCCTTAGAATGTAGATTCGCGATAATTATATCTAAATCTTTAGTTGAAACATTTCTCCAAGCGAGCCCGCCAACTCCTTCAAGCTCATCAAGTCGATTTTTAACTTCTTCCCACTTTTGTTTCATTTCAAATCTTATTTACTTTTGACATCGACCTTAACGTCTGGAACTGTTTCCAAATCGGGTCTTTTATAATCTGGATCATCTGGATTAAGGGCTCTAAACTTTAATTCAAAAGATACACTATTTCCCCTTGTACTTGAATTTATTTTAGCAGCAACAGGTTGAAACACTTTTCCTTTACTTTGACAAAACTCCTTTGCTTCTTGGTAAGCCCTCTTATGCAAAGTACCAGGATCTTCATTAAAACTATTGCTCGACACGACTATAGTGTATGTATCTTTCCCAGATGAAAATACACCAGTTGAAGAAGTCGTAGCGCATCCGACAATAATAATAGCTATCGTCAAACAAAGGCACAATAATAGGAAAAAATTTCTCAGGTTCATGGTTGCATCCTTATCCTCTGCTTTAATATTATTGGATATTTTGCCAGTATAGCAACCATCTACAACAATAAATGATATACAGATATCATACCTTTCTGGCGTCAGATCAAGTAAATCCTTTTTTTTGCAATTATCAAAACCTATCTAATCCAGAACAAATTATTTTGTTAGATATAGAACCAAATCCTGATTCAAACGACTCTCATCAATGAACTGTCCTGCGACCTTTAGATCATTGACCCACATTATTTTGACGAGTGTGTGGAGTTCAGTTTTATTTCGATTGTCTAAAGAAAATTCTAATTCAACTATATCATTTTGGGAAATATTATGTGGCTTAAGAGTTTCAAAATTGATTCCAATAATTGAGATGTTTTTGATGAGCGCTTCTCCCTTTTCATCTTTCTCCTGCACAAAATAATCGCCAGAAAGCCGTACTATCCTGCGGTAATACTCTCGAAATTCCAAAAAGACCCGAAAAACTTCGCCACATTTACATGTAACCTTCAACCTCTTGGGAGTATCTTTAAAATCCGTTACATCTTTATTTTTTGTTAATCCGCATTTGGGACAGGTTAACGTCACGTGATTGGTTGATCCTGCATAAACTATATGCATTTATTTTCCTCCTAAGTTTAATGCAAAAACAAAACCCCACCTCTATGAGAAATGGGGTCTTAATATTCAGTCCATGGCACCCTCGCGATTACGGATTATTTTTTATCTTTCTTTCCGTATTTTTTAAGAAGCCACTCGATAGCTTCCTCAAGAAGATCATTGAAAGATCGATCTTAAATCAATGGCAAGATTTTTTACATTTTTAAGGGAGTCTTCTTTTATAGTGGTTGTGAAAGGCTTTCGTTTCATAATGAGTCTTTATACCAATTTTTATTATATTGCAATGACAAACACTTATAAATATATACGTATATAAAGGCTATTAAACCCAAACTTGGCAGAATGAAAAAATTATCAGCAAGACAGAGCGCCGAGGTTCCCGTTATTATGGGCGGTCCTGCCAGACCGGGGTCGAACTTGGCGTGTTTATTTTTAAGGGGAGAAATAATAGGCCGGAGCATCCTGAGTACTCAAAAAAAAAGAAACCCCTGGAAATGGTGGGAGATTGCATTTTTTCCAGGAGCTTCAAAGAAGAGGATGTTGATATAAATTGAATATTTATATCCACGAAATAATTATTACAAAACCACAATAATATATGTCAATAGGAGAAATTCCTTATTTTATAGGGAAAATATCCTAAACGTGTAGTAAATAACCCCACATGATAGGCTACCGAAGCCGTTTCATCTTGTTAGATTTTAGGTGGATGATCATAACCAACGCCACATAAATAATTGTGATGCATAAAATTAGATACTCTATTATTTTCATGTCAATTCTCCTATTAACGATATCGGCGAATGTATTCAAAATCTTAAGCAAAGAGAGAGTTAAGGAACATAAGGCAGATCTAAAAATCAAGGATTTTTGGTCTGAGTTTATAAAAATAAAAAGCCCCTGGGGCTACGTTTGCCCAGAGGCTTTCAAAATGTTAGGCGGAAAAGTTGATTATGGCCTAACAAATGTCATCGATTATTGGTTATAACAATGAAGCTAAACTGATAGATTTTATTAAGACGGCCGCAGTAAAAACTGTGTAAAATATTAAAAGAATGAAGTTTTTAATTGAATCGCTCATGTTGCTCTCTCCCATTTCGTTTTTTTAGAAAGCAAAAACCATGCAAATCCAATTGAATATGATGGGAGGAAATTTAATCTCAATTAATATTAAATAGTTATGCCAACAGATAATTCTAACTGCTATTGCTAAATCAAAGAGAAAATCTAGAATTATGGGATAGACTCCATAATATTTATGAAAAAATTTACACAATTTTATCCCCACGGGATAGGCGCGTACGACCGAAAAGATGGTGTCCCTGATCATCCTGCCCGTGGATAAACTCAGGGAGAAAGCGAGGGGTTTATTATGGGACTACCGCATTAACCAGAAAAATATGATATCTGCACATAAATTGTTGTGTGATTTGATTGGAGGTTGACAAAATAGTTATAGAAAAGGATATGGTATAATTCATGTGATACAATATTATAGTATCACAATTCTTGGTTAATTTAGATACTTGCACCCAATTGCGACACGAAGTCGCGTATTTATAGACTGTTCGACAGAGACTTTAGCCTTTGCTTGAACCCAGCGTCCCGTTGCTGCGATCCTATGGAAGCATGCGCTCATGGTGTATCCATGACGGGTATGAAGCCTTCCTGACAACGCGTCAAAGTACCATTGGGTAGGCGTTAAAACCGTGAGGTAGACACGCTCCTGGAAGCTCCATCCGGGTGAGGTGTTAGGATAGGATACTGTGGTCTTGCTCTCAGACGGGTTTACATCAAAAAGAAATCCGGAAAACTTCGACCTTTAGGAATTCCCACCATGAAAGACCGAGCTATGCAGGCGCTTTATTTGCTGGCCTTAGCTCCGGTTGCAGAGACAACAGGTGATCCCAACTCTTACGGATTTAGGGAATACCGGTCTTGTGCAGATGCGATGGAGCAGTGTTTTATCTGTCTTTCAAGACGCGACTCGTCACGGTAGGTTCTTGAGGCTGATATTCGAGCCTGTTTCGACGATATCGACCACGAATGGATGTTAAACCACATCCTGATGGACCGGAAGATTCTTCATCTGAGAAAACATGGGGAAAAGCTTATCATCACCCCATCAAAAAGCTCTGTACAAGGTGTTATAGCCAAAATACGGAAAATCTCCTGGGCATCCAGCGTCAAAAATGATACGGGAACTCAACCCGGTAATCCGGGGATGGGGGCAATTATAATCGTCGTATATGCTCCAAGAAAACCTTTAGCCATATTGACCACCTCATCTTTAAAGCTCTTTGGCGCTGGGCAAGAAGGAGACACTACAATAAAAATGCACGATGGATTCGAAAGCGCTATTTTCGAAAAGTAGGCAACCGTGCATGGACCTTCTTCGCCGTCCAAAAGTCAAGAAAAGGTGAATCCAATCTCATAGCCCTGCTTTCCATAAATATGATTAGAATCGTACGTCATATCAAAATTTGTGGAAATGCAAATCCCTATGATAGAGATTGCCAACAGTATCTTTAAAAAGACCAGCCAATAGATACTGCTTCTTGATTTCAATATAACCTTGGTTGAAGCTGGACAACCGGGTCACCTCATAACAGGTGCAGGCTTTTGAAGGGCTTGAGCCGTGTGATGGGAAACTATCATGCCCGGCTCTTAGGGGGCTTAGGGCCAGCAATGGCCCTCGGCTATCCGGTATATCATGCACCTGAAATTTTTGAGATACTTTAATATCATATCACAACTCAGGCACGAGTTTTATTTTGCACATGAACACTGCCTTTGACAAATCCGATTTTTATAAGGTAATCTCAATGTATCTGTGATCCGAATTTCCTTATATAGACCTAAGCTAAGCGATTTTCAAGTTTGCCGCATATACAAGGAAGATGTCGTTTCGCTATAGTCGACTATGCAGAACGGCATCTGACGCAGTAGATGCGGTGAAATTGGAAATCCCGCAGGGTTTCAAATTATTGAAATTCGAAATGTCAGAATACCTTAATAATTTTGTTAAGATAACCATTTCAAAAATTTGAAACGCTCAGCTTAGGATAGATTTAGTTCCAAATACTATGCTAGGCTGAAATCGACTATTTTTTGTCCCTATTTGGGATGTTATATAGACGTCTTTAGAATATCAATGATCTGTAGAGGAAGATGAAAAGCATATTTGCCCAGCTGGAAGAAATCAACAGCCCGCCCGAACCATTTGAGTTCTATACGGCCGAAGAGCTATGGACCAAAGAACATACGTCCGAGCAGATGCTCGCCTACCATCTCAACACCGATATCGATGTGTCATCGCGGCGTGAAGAATTCATAGACCAGTCAGTTGAGTGGATTGCATCGCACTTTGGCGTTGGGCCGGGTACACGGATTGCCGACTTCGGCTGTGGTCCCGGACTCTACGCAAACCGACTGGCAAAACTCGGTGCACGCGTGACGGGTATTGATTTCTCGAAAGGCTCGATCAATCACGCCCGCGGAGTTGCTATGGATCAGGGCTTGACCATTGAATACGTCAGCCAGAACTACCTGGATTTCGAAGCGCAGGACCGGTTTGACCTCATTCTGATGATAATGTGTGATTTCTGCGCACTCAGCCCTTCACAGCGGATGGTTATGCTCACGAAGTTCCAGTCTCAGCTCCTGCCAGGCGGGTCTGTCCTTCTCGACGTCTATTCCATGAATGCGTTCAAGCAACGCGAGGCGGCAACCTCATATGGAGTGAATTTGCTCGATGGGTTCTGGTCCTCGGAGAAGTACTACGGATTCTTGACTACCTTCAAGTACGACGATGCAAAGGTGGTCTTGGACAAGTACACCATCGTGGAAGCAGAGCGAACACGAACCGTCTATAACTGGCTGCAATACTTCTCTCCCGAGTCTTTGCGTAGCGAGTT
>JAJDND010000219.1 GCA_022340885.1 Desulfobacterales bacterium
GTATACCGTGGATATTTTTCAAAGAAAGACGCCTTTGATTATGGCGCTCAGTTAAGGAAGAAAGGGTATGATGTTTACATTGGCGGTGTGGTGGCGTATTCGACACTGGGGTGGTTTGACGACCCGGTTCTAAGCACTTTCATCAATCTCAGTGATATTCGGCTTGCCGCCCTGATTTTCCACGAACTCTCCCACCACCTTCTTTATGTGCGGGACGACACCACATTTAATGAAAGTTTTGCGACTGCCGTCGAACGGGTAGGCCTGCGGCGCTGGTTATTGTCTGAAAACCGCCCAAAAGCGTATGACGATTACATGAAAGCCTACCGGCGACACCAACAGTTTATCAAACTTGTGTTGAGATACCGAAAAAAGCTTGAATTGTTATACGCAAAAGATTTACCTGTCCCGGGAAAAAGGCATGACAAAGCAGTTGAATTTGACAATTTAAAGGCCGATTATCGTCTTTTGAAAAAACAGTGGGGAGGGTATTCAGGCTATGACGGGTGGTTTAACCGGAAGATGAACAATGCGCAATTGCTGACGGTAGCCACTTATAACGATCTGGTGCCGGCATTCTTAAAACTTCTGAATACCTGCAATGGCAATCTCAAAGTGTTTTACAAAAAGTGCCAGGAGCTGTCCAAAAAGCCAAAGAAACTAAGGCGCGCCTATCTCGATGAACTTTTAGACCATTCCGCCAAACCACCTGCCGCGAAACAGCGGCCTGCCATACGAGATGCCACCGGAAAGGCACGGGCTGCCCGGCAGCAAGACGCGGGAAGGTTTATCTTTTGAGCACGCATCAAACAGTGAAAAACTTTTCATAAAATTATGATGCATACTACATAATATTTATGGTGAATTCCTTCACGAGTTTTTCAACGGTCTCAATTGTGTTTAACGACGATTATAGACTCGCTAACGATTCACTCGATTTATATTGACACCCGGGAGCGGTTTCTTTATGTACTTAAAAGCAATTAATTTACTGGAACCGAAACAAGTATAAATGATGAAAGCCTACCAACTGACAATACCGGCGGAGAATAAACCCGGCGTTCTGGCTCGGGTAACATCGATCCTGGCCCGGAAAAATATCAACATTCGCTCCGCCACCATATCTTCTTTTGGCGATTCGGGGTTCATCAATCTCATTGTCGACAACCCGAAGCAGGGTCATAAAGCACTTGTTAAAGAAAACATCCCGGTTGAACTCAAAGAAATTATTGCAGTGCTGATCGAAGATCGACCGGGCGGGCTCGATAAGCTGTTGCAGATCCTGTTCACTGAAAATATCAATATCGAAAACGGTTACGGCTTTGTCATAGAAAGTCGAAAAAACGCCGTTTTTATTTTAGATGTCAAAGAATTGGATCGCGCCAGAGATTTGATTGCGGCATCAGGATTCAAGACACTCGCCCCCCAGGAACTTTCCGAAATCGAACCGTTTCATTATATGGGATATTAGAAGCTATCTCAAAATAATCTTTTGAGATGGCTTCTATATATCCGCCTTCATGCTCAGTGCCTGAGCGGAAAGCTGTTTTCAGATTAAATCCGAACATCGAAATTGCCCAAAAAAGCGCCCCGCTTTCGGCGGCAAAACGGATAGCGGGGCGAAAAACATCTGTTTCACATATAGGACGCCTATTTTGGAAAGAGCACCTTGGGTTTGACGGTACTACCGGTTGCATTGGGATAATCTATGGCCCTGTATGCCTTTTGATTATGCTCGATCAGGTTCCGGCTGTCTTCCATAAAATTGTTATATCGTTTTTTAAGCTCATAAAATCCGTGCCACCAGGCATAATCCGGCGCCATCATTGCCGTGCCCATACGGGCTCTCCGGCCTTCATGATGCCATAACTCATAATAATCTACTTCCAGTCGCTCATCGAAAAATCTGCTTTTATCCAAAAGATTTTTTGCATATAGATCATCGAGCATTTTCTTGGCCGGTTTAAAATAGACATCATTGTATTGTTCCACAACCTTGTCGAGTTTGATGTAATGGTCATCAACCCACGTTTTACCGTGACACTGATTGCATATATCCTTCATTTTTTCCCGCTCCGTCTTCCAGTTCGTCTTGGCGGGAAAGGGTTTGAAATCCTGGGGACGGACGGTTAACGGGGCTTGGATTTCCCATGATAGTCTTTCGGTGACGTCATGAGTTGTCAAGACATTGCCGGCGCCGGAAATATGGCATGCTGCACAGGTGGGCGCCCTGTAGTCGACCCCGGGGGTCCAGGTTCCAGGTGCGGCATTCCAGTTGTAATCATTTCCATAGGCAGTGTAAATGTCGCCATGCTTGGATTCCATATAAATCTCAATCTGCGGATGGTCCGGCCCCAAATGACACTGACCGCAGGCTTCGGGCTTTCTGGCTTCCATGACTGAAAAGCGATGACGGGTATGACAACTGGTACAGCTTCCGCGACTCCCGTCGAAATTGATTCTGCCGACGCCCACGTTGGGCCACGTAGCCGGATCGATAACGCCGTCTTTTTGCTTTAAGATGGTTCCATGGCAGTGATAACATCCGGATGTTCTCTCAACCTCGCTGTTCATGCCCTTGTTGAGCCATGGATCGATTTTCCATATCAGTTCCAGTGTATTGGCGTGCTTGCTCGCTTTATATTGTTTGGCTTCGTCCGGGTGACAGCGGGAACAGTCCTTAGGGGTGACCACCGCCGAAATCGGCACCTTGTATTCTTTGGTCCCGTATTTTTGGTCCGAACGCTCATATTGTTTGTAATGTGAAATGCTGACATCCGGGTCGGATGCTTCGGCCTTGTGGCAGTCATAACAGGTAATGTTGGCACTGGCATGCCGGCTTTGAGCCCAATCGGAAAATATGCCCGGATGCGCATTTTTATGACATTCAATACAGGCAATGGCTTCTTTGGGCATACTGCGCTCGATCCGGAACTCCTTGCTCTTCGGCATGTTTTCAGCCCTCGGGGCATCGGCAGTCAAACCCCTCGTCGCCAAAAGGCTCGCCGCCCCGACAATGAGCATGGCGATAATTAGCGTTCGTTTCATCAATGACCCCCTTTAATTGAATTCTGTTATTTCTTTTTACCAATTAATAGAAGTGGTTTCAAAACCTTCAATCGGGTTTAAGGTCAAGGCGGACTGATACGGCCAACCGCAGGAATATCGCGAATATTTCGAGGATTGGCCGGCTCAGTCCAACACAGAACTTGAGGCCGAGGGGAGGTTTTGAAACCACTTCTACGAACCCAACCCCCTATAGCTGTCCTGGTACTGCTTATATCGATACAGCGCACTTTTGTTGTGAACCAGATTCCTGTGGCAATCAACGCATTTTTTTTCATAGCCGGGTCGCGGATAAAGCACCGATCGATGGGCTAGCATGGCGCCGCGCTTATCCGGGATGTATAAAATGTTGCGGTGGCATTTCTGACATTGTTCATTTTTAAAAGATGCATATGCTTTTTCGCGATTTTTTTCATGGTCATATGTGTCTTGGGTAAAATGCAAAAAGACATCCCGAATGCCGTGGGCTGTCTTGGTAAAAAAGAAACTTATCGTATCTTCCGGGGCGGGCAGGTGGCAGTCCATGCAATCTGCAACAAAGCCTTGGGCATTGTTTACATGGGTCGATGTTCTCCAGGTATTATAGGCAAATTGAATTTCATGGCACGATGCACAAAAATGGGGCGTCGACGTTCGTACCATCGTATAATACGTCATGCTGAAAAGCGGAAAGCCGATCACAATGCCTAGTAAAACAAGAGATGCAGAAATTATAAATTTCTTCATGGCAGAATATCCACGGCAGCTGTCGGTTTATCGAATATCTCTAACTGGGGAAAAAGAATAAATGTGCCGGCGCATTTTCTGGATAGTCGGCTTTACGGGGAATCACCGATCAAGGTCCGGCAATGTGTCTATAAATGACATTTAAAAAATTAAACGCCATCCGTCAAGCCGCAAATTGAAAAATGGTCGAGATGATCAAAAAATTTCGGGTCCGATCATTTCATCGATACGCTTAAAGAAATGTGCATCAAAAAATGATACATTGTTACACCCAAAAAACTTGACAAATCATGCACCCCTTGTGAAGATGGAGTATCTACTGTTCATCATGGTTGTTACTGAAGGCAGGTTTATAGGCTTTTTTTTCTCTCTGAAACCGTGAGGACGAAAAATGTCCAAAAGAAAATTTCTCAAGGCATCGATCAGGCTTATGGCAGGGATTGCGGTCTTCACCAGCCCCTTATTCTCATGGGTACGTTTCGTCCAGGCCGGGCTCCAGAAAATGATCCTCCCTAAAAATTTTCCGCGAAAAGACCTTATCCATAAGAATCCGGCGGATCTGGACACCCGTAATTTAAACATTACGCCCTTGGATGATTTCAAAACCATGGGGGTTTCGGATCACAAGACGGATTTGAATACCTGGCGACTTAGTATCGAGGGACGTGTAGAACACCCGCTTGCTCTGACCTATTCGGAGATCCACGCCCTCCCCGCCTTTGAACGAAATGTCCTTTTAATCTGTCCCGGATTTTTTGCCAATAACGGCCGCTGGAAAGGCATCTCCCTTGCCCCTCTCCTGCAAAAAGCCGGAATTAAACATGGCGCAACCCTGGTTGCCTTTAGCGGGCCGGAAGGACCATACGAAAAGACAGAGAGTTTCAATCTAAAGGATGTCCTCTCGAATGAGATCTTCCTGGCATACGGCGTGAACGGAAAACCCCTGCCTATAAAACACGGTTTTCCGCTGCGTGTTGTAGCCCAAGGGCTTTATGGCTTTAGATGGGTAAAATATGTCCACAAGGTGAGGGTCGATTGAGCTCCGGTGTATTTTCTAAAAGGACAAAAAAACTAAGGAAATAGAAAAGAGGAAAGAGAATAATTCAAACACGAGTAAAAATGAATGGCCACAAATTACAAGAATAACCAGGTTAAGCGGGTCAGGCTTCACGGTTCTGGAATGAGATTTAACTGCAGGTCTTCTTTTTAGCCTTGAACGTTTAAAGAGGGATACGGAATCCCTCAATGGGTGACATCAGCATTCCTTTGAATCCATTTCCTCTTTTCTATTTTCTCATTTCTATTTCCTATTTTTGAGAAGTCCATCCATCCCTCATGCCGATAACATTTACACCATATTCACTGTTAATCCGTCTGTTGCAGAACCATCGCAGTTCGGTTGGGAATATAGAGGCAGAGCAGATTTCGTCTGTATTCTACAGAGGTATCAAGCTGCGTCAGGTGATGTTGATCCGGGATCAGTCGGGAATGACCACCGTACTCAGGTGCATCGCTGTTAAAAATCATTCGGTATTTGCCGGGCGGCGCTTCAAAGCAAAAATCGGCATAGGACCGAGCCGGATGGAAATTAAAGACAAACATCAGCTCCCCTCGCTCAAAAACGATCAATTTGTCATCGTTATGCTCATAAATCAGATGTGCATCCGGGGCCTCAAGGAGTCTGAATTGTTTGGCCAACGAAATCATGCCCTTGTCAAATTCGGCAAGGAAACGATATTTCAGGTTGGTATCATCCAGCAGGTGCCATTGGCGCCGCGCATATTTTAAAGACCAGTTATTTCCCTCTCGCGGAAAATCGATCCATTCGGGATGACCGAATTCATTTCCCATGAAATTGAGATAACCGCTGTCGGCCGTCGAAAGAGTAATAAAACGAATGAGCTTATGAAGCGCCATCCCTCGATCTACCCTAAGGTTTTCACACCCTACGCTCATGCAGTCATACATGTCCGAATCGATCAACCTGAAAATGAGCGCTTTATCGCCGACCAGTGCCTGATCATGGGATTCTGCATAACTGATGGTCTTTTCATCCTCTCTCCGATTATTTAGTTCAAACCACAAATGCCCCATATGCCACTGTTCATCCGGCACGTCTTTGACAAGACGTATCCAGTTGTCGGAGATTCCCATGGCGAAACGATAATCAAATCCCATGCCGCCGGATGAAAAAGGAACCGCCAAACCCGGCATTCCGCTGATATCTTCGGCAATGGTAACGGCATCGGGCCGAATATCGTGAATGAGTTTGTTGGCAAGACCCAGATAGGTCAGCGCATCCTCGTCTATGCTTGCGTCAAAATAGTCGTCGTACGATGTAAATGGTTTAGACAATCCATGATGAAGATAGAGCATGCTGGTAATCCCGTCAAATCGAAACCCGTCAAAACGGAATTCATCCAGCCAAAACCGGCAGTTGGAAAGCAGGAAATGAAGCACCTGGTACTTGCCGTAGTCGAAACATCTGGAATCCCAAGCGACATGAAGACCGCGCGGACCATCGTGAAAGTATTGATACCGAGTACCGTCGAATCTGCTCAGTCCCTCCACTTCGTTTGATACGCCATGGGAATGAATCAGATCCATAAGTACGCGAAGCCCGGAATCATGGGCGGCGTCGACCAGCTCTTTGAGCGCCTCAGGGGGGCCGAACCGTGACGAAGCGGCAAAAAAGTTTGAAACCTGGTAACCAAAGGAGCCGTAATAGGGATGCTCCGGAACCGCCATCAGTTGCAGCGTATTGTAGCCGGCATCAAGAATGCGGGGAAGCGTCTGATGCGTGAATTCTCGATAAGAACCGATCCTTTCTGCTTCCTGTGCCATTCCAATGTGAGCCTCGTAAACCAGGGGTGCGTCATTTGAGGCCTGAAAATTTGAACATTTCCAAGAATAAGGATCCGAAGGTAGCCAAACCTGGGCGTTGAAAATCAGCGTATCTGGGTCTTGAATCACCCGTCGAACCCAGGCCGGAATCCGGTCTCCCCGGCCACCGGGCCAGTGGATGCGAAGCCGATAGAGATCCCCATGTCCCATGGCATCCCATGGGAGCCGAATCTGCCAGACCCCTTGCCGGTTGACCCGTTCCAGGGCAAACCGCTTGATTTCCCGCCAGTCCGTCATGTCTCCGATGAGATATATGGCATCGGCATTGGGGGCCCATTCTCTGAAAATCCACTCATTCCCTGAAAAATGAAGTCCAAAGTACTCGTGGCCCGAGGCAAAATCAGCCAGGCTGACCTTATCGCCGGTGAGCATCTTTTCCGTTTCTATAATGTTGTTAAACCGCCGGCGAATGATGGCTTCGTAAGGCTTAAGATAAGGGTCGCTTTCAAGAAAAAGTTTTACGGGATCATGAACCATAGGCAAATAAATTAGCTATGTAAATCGTTGGACAATCAGCGGACGCTGAAGCATTTTTTCGTAAAGCTCGATATACTGCCGGGCCGTAACATCATGATTGAATGTGGCCGCACTTTCCGTCATGATGCGTTCGATTTGACTGGCTTTGGTTTCCCCAGGCAGCTTATAAAATTCCATGGCCTCCTGAATGGCCCAAAACAGGCCGGCGCTGTCATAGGTTTTAAAGACAAAACCGTTCCCTGTATTCTTTTCCACGTCTAAATGGTCGATCGTATCATGAAGGCCTCCCGTATCATTGACCACCGGCAAGGCACCGTAAATGGCACCGATCATCTGGGGCAGCCCGCAAGGTTCAAACAAAGAGGGCATCAGCACAAAATCGGAAGCGCCGTAGGCCAGGTGTTCCAGCCTCTCGTTAAAATCATATATGGCGACTTGAGGGTGCAGCTGATGATAATTGACGATCTCTCTAAAATGTCTCTGATATTCACCGTTGGCTACAAACACGACCTGAAGATGTTGGTTCCAGTATTCAGACGTCACCCGATAGAGGATATCCGCCAGAAGTTGACATCCCTTTTGTTTGTTGTCCAGACGGGACGGCCAAAAAAACATCGGGGCAGTTTCATCTTCCATCAGACCGAGTCTTTTCTGCAAATACCGTTTATTCTCCTTTTTGCCTTCAGCGTGGTCTCTTGCGTTGTATTGGCGACAAAGCTCCTGATCTTTGGACGGATTAAAACCGGGATCCGGCGCATTGAGGATTCCCGTAGCACATTCGGCATACCATTTGTTGGCGAGCTCTTGCCTGAGCTGAGGCTCGACAAAATCGTGTATCCCTTCAACGATCTCCTTTAAAAAGCTCGGACTGACCGTATTGACAAAATGGGCCGCAAATACACCGCTGACCAAAAAATCCACCGGATTGGTTTCCCGAGCTTTTTCGTATTCGTCGGCATAATGCAAATAGTATAAATGCTGCCAGAAATATGCGGCATCGACCCCTCGGTCTTCGATATAGGAAAGAGAGGTTTTTACGGTATGAATATTGTGGATGGTGAAAAGACACGGGATCCCCCCTTCTCTGGATAGAGCCGGGATGAGACCGGTCATCCAGTCGTTGCAGTGAATCAGATCCGGCTGCACGCGGGGAATGATATTATTGATGACTTCCCTTTGAAACGCCAATGAGAGCTTGACGTTTTCTCCGCCATAATCGGAATAGACCCGGTTCAAATAAAAAAAGGCGCGGTCTTCGGCCAAATGTATCCTCTCATCCGGCATAATGCGACGAAGTGTTTTCAGTTCTTTCTGCAAAAAGGTGGCAAGCCGGTCTCTGAATATGGCCCGATAATCGGGGAGTGCAACATGGACATCGGCCCCATGGTCAAAAAGCGCTTTAATCAGAGCGGCGGAAACATCGGCCAAACCGCCGGCTTTTGCCGTAAGAAAGTTGGCCATGCTTCCCATGCGATCAGGCAGATAGGTGACTTCAGGCGTCACGATGAGTATACGGGGATTTGTCATTTTTTAGCCCCTAATGCGCTGTTATCAAATATTAATTTAAGCATCATGCCCAGGTAATGCGTCCGGGTGCGAACTTAATTCGGTCATCTCCGCGGGGAACAGCCCTTACTGTAAATCCGTACCGGCCGGAAGTGCTGCATGCAATATCGCACGTATAAAGATACGTTCCGTTTCCTTTATCTTCCTTTACGGTCATTTCTTCAAAATGGCTTTCTAAAATCGTATCCACTGTTTTCATCGGCCCGTAATAGAGCTCTATGCAGACTTCATCCGGACGAAGTTCTCCCAGTTTCGCGATCGCTGTCACCGAAAAGCTGTCCCCAACCCGATACGGGCCCGCTGTTTCCCGAACAGGCGGTTCAATGTTGATATTGCTCCACAATTCTCCGAGTCGCTGATATTGTGTCGACAGTACAACGGCTTCTTTGGCATTGTCCAAAGTCAAAGACTCAAGACGTTTGGCAGCCGGTTCGTAAAACAGCTTTTCATATTTAGATACCATGGCATGGGTGCAAAACCGTTCCAGCGCCATCTTCATGGATTGTTTCATCATTTTAAGCCACTGAGCCGGTATATCCCCGTTTTTTCTTTCATAAAAGCAGGGTATCACTTCATTTTCCAAAACATTATAAAGGGCCTGGCTTTCCACGGAGTCCTGATAGGCGGGATCCGTATACTCCTCGCCGTTGCCGATACGCCATCCGGTTTCCTCGGAATACCCTTCACACCACCATCCATCAAGGATGCTGACGTTGAGGACACCGTTGGCGGCTGCTTTCATGCCGGAGGTGCCGCATGCTTCAAAGGGGCGTCTTGGCGTATTCAGCCACACATCCGCTCCCTGGACCAAATGCCGGGCAAGGTTGATGTCATAATCTTCGAGAAAGGCGATTCTGGGACGAACTTTATCCCTGCGGGCAAATTCGATAATACGCTTGATCAGTTCCTTGCCCTCGTTGTCTCTGGGATGGGCCTTCCCTGCAAAAATAAACTGAACCGGCTGATTTTCAGATGCAATCAGGGCTTCGAGACGATCAGGATTCCTTAGCAGAAGATACGCCCGTTTATATGTTGCAAATCGACGGGCGAACACAATGGTCAGCACATCCTGATCCAGCACCGATTCCGCATCTTTCATCATCTCCCTGGGAGCGTTCCGGCGGCTGTATTGTTTAATCATCAAGGTTCTGCAGGTTCGAATGAGGCGGCTCCGGCTCATTTCGTGAGCCCGCCATAATTCCTCGTCATAAATATCATCGACTCGACGGATCGTCTCCGGATTCGGTGCGTGCAAATACCATTCAGGTCCCAGGTATCTTTCAAACAGCAGGGCATTTTCAATGGAAATCCAGGATGGAATATGAACGCCGTTAGTGATATGGGTGATCGGGATCTCATCTTCAGGAATTCCCTCCCATACATGCGACCACATCCGTCTGGCAACCTTTCCGTGCAACTCGCTGACGCCATTAATGTATTGGGCCATCCGCAACCCCAGAACGAACATGGAAAGAGGCGCATCTGATCCGGCTTTCATCGCCTGCCCCCATGATATCATTTCATCGACGGTGATGCCCATCCGCTCCGTCAGGGGATCCAGATACGGTTTTACGAGATCTTTGGGAAATTCATCGTGTCCGGCGGCCACGGGCGTGTGAGTGGTCAAAACCGTTGTTCGGGACACAATCTCTTGGGCGGTTTTCAAATCGACTTTGTATCTTGACATGATTTGCCAAAGCCGTTCCAATGCGGCAAAAGCACAATGACCTTCATTCAAATGACACACCTTGGGAAAAATCTCCATGGCTTCAAGACAGCGCATCCCGCCGATTCCCAAAAGCACTTCCTGGGCCAGCCTCGTTTTTTGATCTCCTGCGTACAACCGAGATGTGATGTCCCGAATTTCCAGAGAATTTTCCGGCAAATTGGTATCGAGCAGATAGAGCGGAACACGCCCGACCATCAGTTTCCAGACCACCGCTCGAATTTCGCCTTTGGGTCCGGCCACGGATATGGCGAGATCTTTTCCCGAGCGATCCTTTGCCCGCTTCACGGGCAGATGATAAATGTCGGTCGCTGGATAATCCTCCTGCTGCCAACCATCCGGATCAAGGAACTGATGAAAATAGCCCTGGTGATACAGAATACCCACACCGATTAATGGAAGCGCTTGATCGGAGACCGCTTTTAAGTGATCTCCCGCCAGAATGCCAAGTCCGCCGGCAGAAATCGGCACACTCTCGTGAATGCCGTATTCCATGGAAAAATATGCAATGACTCCGTTCTCTCCGTATGGTGAACTGCTGCGATCCACCGGAGACAACACCTCTGCGACAAATCGCTCTTTCACCCGTTGTTGATGGGCCAGAAAGCTTTGGTCTTCCGCCAGCTTTTCCAGTTGGTCTTGGGGAATTAACGTCGAAAAAACAATGGGATTCCGGCCGGATTGCTCCCAGAGCCTGGGATTAATTCTCCGAAACAACTCGACGGCATCCAGCCGCCAGCACCACCAAAGATTACGCGCCAAAACCTGAAGGAAAGAGAGCGGTTCGGGAACGGCAGGAAATACCTGAAAGATTTGTATATGGCTCATATTCAGCTGTCCTCGTCACGGGGTTTTTGTCTGCTCTGTAAAATTTTAACGGCTCCGTTTCAAGGGCCGTTTGTTATTTTTTTATGCCAATCAATTAATTACTAAACCATGATCCGATAGTCAATTTAAAGATGACAGCAGTTTCCAGACCCGTACGATCTCACTGGCGCCCCAGGCCTGAGCATCGCATCCTCTCGGCAGATGAGGAAAATCTCCGTCCAGGATCTCCGGCACATGACCGATGCAACCTCTGGAAACGAGCCCGGCGCTGCTGGCCAGCCAGTCCAGTGCCGTCTTTTTCCCTTTTTTGCCGTACGCTTTTATCCAGGCTTCACAATAACTGGGGAACATCCATGTCCAGGCCGTCCCGTTATGATACGCCGGCTTTCGTTTTGTATCCTCATCACCGGTGTATTTCCCCTGGTAAGGATGATGCGGATCATTGATGGTTTTTCCCTGATGCTCGATGACCAGCGGATGCTGAACAGGCCGATCCGCAAGACTCCTTATCGCGCCCGGGATTAGGAGCTGCTCGCAAGCGGTGATAATATTTCGACAAACAGTTCGGTCGGACACCGCCCCAAAAGTAACGGCAAAAAGCTGGTTAGGCCGCAGTGCGTCGTCCGGCGGCGCCTTGCCGGCCGGCATTCCCTGACCGGCGCGGAGACAATCGGCCAGATATCCCTCTTTTTCAAGGAAATACAATTCAAGAATCGAGGATTGAACCTTAGATGCTCTATGTTCCCATTTTGATCGATCATCCGAACGGTCGATTCGGGCTAAAAAAGAGAGCGCCGCGTACCACAACGCCTGTATTTCAACGGGGTATCCCTCGCGCGGCGTCCCGGCCGGATAATTGGTATCCATCCAGGTAAAGTGAGCCGGACTGAAGATGAGACCCGATTCCGAATCCATTCTGATGCCGTTGGGTGTTCCGGCCATATATGCTTGAGCAATGGAAAATAGGACTTGGCGAATCGTCCGGTCGCCGCATGCCATTTCAAGAAAAGTGTCATTTCCTTCAGCCTTGCAAAGTGATTCGCAAGCTGCAAAATACCAAAGGGGGGCATCTGAGGTGTCCCTGTTGCCGGCATTTTCCCCTTGAATCATGTTGGGAATCGTTCCATCTTTTTCATATTGACCGAACAGTTTGAGGATGTTTCTGGCCGTTTTTGTTTTTCCGGCGGCGATCAATCCCCGGGTAAAGATCAGAGCATCCCGGCCCCAATCTAAAAACCAGGGGTACCCGGCAATGACCGTATGAAGTGAACCCCGATGCACGGTATAATGCTCCAAGTTATTTTCCAGGGCGTCGATCAATTTAAAAAATTTGTTGGTTTTAGTATCGGATAATTTTCGGTTCTCTTTTTTCGGAATGACGACCACGGAAGCAGCTGTTTTGCTCTTCGAAACTCTCGCATAAAGCGTCGCAGATCCATCGCCGGTCAAAAACGTATGAAAATAACCGGGGCTGAAAAGGTCGGAATCCGGATCGAGACCTCGTTCGGCCTCCTTTGATCGATACACCATGTAATGCCATTCAGGTTCCCATACAAACGTGCCGTCAAACATCCGCAGGTCCAAACAATGTGCCGGATCCGGGGTAAAAGTGAAGCCGTTTTTCTCTGAATCAACGGTATTCGGCCAGGAATTCTCGGGTCCCTGATAGGCTTTTGTGGTGTCATGAAAATTACGATTTTCAATGTCAGGTCTTAAAATAAGACGAACCGGTTCGAGGTCGGGAAGCTGACCCTTTCTCTTTTTGGATGGTTCGCGTTTAAAAACCATGCGTACACTATTCTCCCCGGGAATCATTTCCACATCAACGGATAAAAAGACATGCTGCCCCTGCCCGGTGGGCACCTGGAATCGCCAAATTCCTTTTGTACCTGAATCGGAATCATATGAAACGAAGCAATCGTCACAGATCTCCTGGGAATAATCCTGAAATACCAGCCATGCCCGGCAGCGGGCAAACATGATCCAGCGATCTTCGGGAAACTCGGCGTCCATGTTTGCCGCGAGCAGCGCATCATATCGGCTGGAAAGGCTCCCCCACGAAATCGGGGTTCGAAGCATGCCGCCCCGATGGTTTGTTCCAAGAAATAAAAGGTTGCGGTCGGAAAGATCTTCACGGTAAAAAATCCGTCTGACGGTTGCAGATTTTGCGCTGGGTAGATACAGAAGCGGGCCTTCGGCATGCTGCGTTTTCCCGGGAGCGTATACGGTGATCTTCAAAGTGCAAGGATACTGAACTCCTGATACCGTCACAGGGGGAAAAAGGGCAAAAAACGTTCCGTCTGTACGCGGCAGACTCTGTTCTTGGCAAAGACATTGGTTTTTATCCATAATACGGGCGCGAAAAGCAGCTTCTGAAAGGATCAGCAGGAAATGATCCGGCGGCACCATCACCTCGCGACGTCTGTCTCTGGGCCATTGCCAGGTAATAACCCGCGATTCGTCGCCGAAAGGATTGAGACTGCGACAGAATTCCACTGGATTTTCCGAGAGGCTCCCGGCCATTGCATCCGGGTCCAGTGCCTCAGAATCCTTCATGTTATTGTAAAATCGATAGACGTCCAGGACCTTTGCCCGCAATTGCTGACGCTTTATTCGCTCCGGAGAACGTGAGATACGGGATTCGGCCTTTAAGATGAGATCCATTTCGCCGGGGTCATCGGTCAGACAAAGGACCTGTCCGGGACCAAGAAACAGGGAATGCTGTTTTTGAGATTCGGCGGGCGATATCTTCTCTCCTGAAATGAGGTCCAAAAAAGACGCTCCTGCCAATCCCGATTCGCGGGGATTCCAGACCGCCCGTGTCTCTTTGTCATCATTAAGATTCACCAGGATGAGCAGCTTCTTTTCCGAAGGCAAATGACGGCGCAAGATTACCAAGTGATTCCCTTCGCCGCTTTGAATCATTTTCAGCTCAGTCCGATCCTGAAAAACCGGATGGTTTTTCAAAAGGATATTGAGACGCCGGATATGGTCGACCTGATTGATCTCGGCGCCCCAGTTCAATGAAGGCGCCCCGTGGACATAGATCCGTTCATCGGCATACCATTCCACACCATTGGCAAAGCCGAACCCCCCCTGTGAACTGCAAAGGGCACACAATGCGGTTCGCATTCGGGCATAAGTCCTGGATCTCTGTGCAAGACGCAGGTTATCGTGTGTCTCGGCAAAATGTACGGCGATCCCGTCGCTTTCAGATATTTTGGTGATTTCAGGAAGATACGATTCGATTTGGCCGCGGTCATAGTTCTGAAAGAGTTCCGAATACGCCCAGTTGAAATTGGCTCTGTTCAGGATGTCACGAGCCACTGAAATTTTTCCGCCAAGTCCCTCCAAAAGAAAAATGGTGTCCGAATACTGATTCCTGACCCTGGCCACAATATACCGCCATGCGGAAACCGGTATCATGTATCCTGCATCACAGCGGAATCCGTCCACACCTCGACGGCACCAGGTAATAAAAACGTCCGCCATATATTGCCATAAGTCCTTTTGGGTATAATCAAGCCGGGTTAGATCCGCCCACACCACTCCCCACGCACCTGGCATTTCGATATGACCGTCAGGGTTTCGCACCAGCCACTGCGGGTGGGTCTCATGGAGGCCGGCAGCCCAACCGGTATGGTTGATGGCGATGTCGATAAAAATTTTCGCCTGACGCTCATGGATTGCATCAACCAGCTCAATAAATTGTTCCAAAGGTGTGGCCCGCGTATCGAATTCAGCCAGCGCCGAATCGACGGCGGTAAAACTGAGAGCGGCATACGGACTCCCGAAACGGCCCATTCGGGCATAAGTGGTGGGCGTGGGATGGATTGGAAGCAATTGTATAATCCTGCATCCCAACTCATCGATGATGAAATCGAGTTCCCGAATGAGATCGCGAAATGTTCCTGAAGGCGGAATGACCGTATAACCACTCTTGTCAAGGCTTTCAATTAAATCCTGATCCGCATTCCGGGAAAAACCGCCATTCTTGTTGGGGCCAAACTGTCTGACAAAGGCATTGTAAATGATGTTTGCGCAGCAGGTATCCGCCGGTTCTACATTGATCGCAACATTTGGCCCTTCCGGCCACACCGGCCGTGATGCTTCTTGGGGTAAAAAGAAACACTTGGCCTCGAAATGTCCCACTTCACAAAGGGGAACCCGAATTCTAAAATTCCCCCCGCCGGTCCGCTGCATGGGTAGGTCAAACCAATCCATGTCAAGTGGCGGCTGGTTCTCATCCACTTCTTTGACAATTTCCTTTCTGGCAATATTTGCATGTCCGATATTTGTCCGAAGCCATGCATTCCCTTTCTGCGGATGAGAAAGGGAAAGTGTGAATACCAAGGTGTCACCCCTAAACATCAAAACCCGGGCACCTGACGCAGGATGCTGAATGACCTGGCGTGAATTTTCCATAAATTATTATTAATTTGCGTTCTTGATGAATTCGTAAAAAGCCGAATTCATTTTGAATGGTCCCGTAAAAAATTAAAAAAGCTATTTTTCTCGAGAGCGGTTAGTCGTTACTCGTTGAGTGTTTTATAAATTAGCGGTTCGGTATTACAGCCATGTTTTAATAATAACACAAAATACCAAAAACTTGATGAATCCGTTTTTTCGAATTCATCATTTTTATAAAGTCAAAATATAAATCAATGGCAATCAAGTGTCAAAAGATAAGACGTTATGATGAGATTGGCAAGTGATGCTTGGAGGCCTCTGAAAAAGGGTTGGCAAAGGTCTTTATTGATGGCATAAATACCGGCATGCGTATGTTTACGAAGCTGTTAACGGCTCATCCGCGATACTCGTCTGATCCCGCAACAGAGCGGCTATTTTTTGTCTGAGCTCTTTGCCCGCCATGTGGCTTTTGACCACGTATCCATCAGCCAGGGAAAGCTGAGGGCATTTTAGGTGGGTATCATGAATGGTCACCACCAGTACGGGGAGGTTTGGGTTTCGGTTTTTTATTTCTTTTAAAACATCCCAGGCAAAAAATCCGTGCTTTAGATATTGATTCAGCAAAACGACATGGGGCTCAAAATGCAAAATATCTTCCGTCACCGCTTCGATATTGTCCGTTGCAAATATGTTATACCCTTCGCCGGTCAGGCCCTCCCGGCAAAGCTCTTTTATCCATGCCTGATCGTCAATGATGAGGATATTTGTCATTTTTATTTCCGGAATCGAGCATCCGTTTTTAATAGTACTCCATGTATTTAACGCCGAAGCCGAAATGGTTGGCCTTCCTGCCACCGATATCTTTCCACCATTTTACGCGAGCAAGGGATACGCTCCGCAACCCCTCGTAACGTTCGGGGTCGGAAGTGTCACACATACAGTCGTTCATTTGAAAATAAATATTAGCGCCTTCTTTTAAAAACACCTCGGATTCGAAATACATCCCTTCCTTGCTGAAGTTGAGCATTTTGGCATTGAACAATTTTTTGTTGTTAAAACAACTCAATGCAATTGATGCGTCACATTTATGGCGTCTCTCGGTTCTCTTTTCCATAAGCGGCTCATTTCCTGTGGTACGGCATTTCTAATAAGCGTGCATTCATCCATCAACATCGTTCCTGAGATTCATAAGCTCAATGAAAAATTGGCTTTTCCCCTCTCTTTGCGATTTCATCGTCAAGGTATAAGGAGATGAGTTCAATCGTAAAATTGTCCAGGATATATTCTCTCCAACCCAGTCTTTTCAGAGCTTTCTTCACATCCGAGGGATTAAAATACCAGGAACCGCCCACGACGTTGGATACATCTTTAATCAGACGCATTATCTCAACAGGTGCCAGCCCCCTGTCTTGCAATCTTCCCGATATCATATCTTTTATATTAATCACGAGCGTTCCGCCTATATCATAGATGATTGCTTCATAAAAATCAGGTTATTTTACCCTAAGTTGAGCGATTTTCGAGTTTGCCGTATGTACAAGGCAGATGTCGTTTCGCTATAGTCGACGATGCGGAACGGCATCTGACGCAGTAGATGCGGTGAAATTGGAAATCCCGCAGGGTTTCAAATTATTGAAATTCGAAATGTCAGAATACCTTAATAATTTTGTTAAAAGCACCATTTCAAAAATTCGAAACGCTCAGCTTAG
>JAJDND010000221.1 GCA_022340885.1 Desulfobacterales bacterium
ACCCCGTGATGTAAACATTGCCGCTCCCATCCACGGCAACGGATTGCCCCACATCATTACTCGTGCCCCCCATGGTCTTAGTAAATGAATAGATCGCCTCGGCATGGGCAGCCCGGCCGTAGAAAAGAAGAAATGCCGCCAACCCGATAAACAGAACCAAATCGGTGTACCGGCAAGATTTCCGGCGAATAAAAATCTTTGCAAGATCGAATTTGGTTTTCAACACTTTCAGTATCCTTTCGCCGGCAAAAGAGCGCATGGACACGGCAAATCGCTGTTGATTTTAAAATCCATCTATAGACGTTTTTGAATAACAAATCGTAGATTTATATATATCTATCACAAATTCAAAGAAAAAAGCAAGATTTGTAGAAGGCAGCTCAAAATTAGGATTTTTGTTCGAGATCATTTGTCCGGCGTAGCCTTCAGGCGAAGACGGAAGGCATGCGAAAAAAAGCCACCTCGTTTGGAAACGGGATCTTCGACACGCATACTCAAGTATGTCAAGGACTTGAGACGAGGGCTCAACGCAGATGTCGGACAAAAAGACTTTTTTGAGATGCCTTCTAAAAAATGCCATGCATTGTTTTTGTTGTCCGATGTCGTATCGATAAGGACGATTGGTTTGCAATGAAATGTTTTTAATGTCCATTGGTGTAAAATCTGATATGGTTGTTTAACGTCTGAATATTTATCGAAACAGCAGGTGGTTCATGCACCTCAAAAACATATTCAAGTATTGGACCCGCCAGCTTTTTTCGCCGGATATGGTGTTGCAGGACAAATATGCGTCATTTAAATCCCTTTTGGGTCATGACAAGCGGGCCCATGAGCTGATGGCCGAGCTCGAAGAGATTTACTACCATCAAATCGTGGTTGATTTTAAGGTTGTCGAAGATAAATATAACGAGTTTTCAACCTGTGTCCGCGCCATCGTCGAAGATCTGAAAACGATATGCCCCACGCGGTATCTCGACCTGATGGACTATTATAAAAAATTCGATGACTATACGCGGTTCTTGCTTTCTCCGAAAAAGATCGAAAGCAACCCGCCCTTTGTCATACCGATGTCGGAAATATCCAAAAACAACAAGATACCGGTCGGCGGCAAAGCCATGCACCTTGCCATGGCCCGACAACAGACGGCCGTTCCGTCTCCTGAAGGTTTTGTGGTCACTGCCAATGCATTCAACGCCATTATAGCGGCCAATGCCCTTCGAAACCATATCGATACGCGACTCGCCGGTCTTGATATCGATTCGACCACAGCGCTAAACGCCGTTTCCCGGGAATTGATGGATCTTTTGCGAAATGCCGCGATACCTTCGGAAATCGAAAGCGCCGTCATCGAAACCATGAATGCCATGTGGCCCGGCAGGACACAAGATGTGCGTTTTGCCCTTCGCAGCAGCGCGGTTTCAGAAGATTCAAGAGCCTCCTTTGCCGGTCAATACCGAACGGTTTTGCATGTGGCCTGGGACAATATGCTCGATGCCTACAAACAGGTTATTGCCAGCAAATATTCTCCGGAAGCCATCTATTACAGGATCAATTTCGGCCTTACCGATATCGAAACGCCCATGGCCGTCTTATGCATGGAAATGATAAACGCCAAAACCGGGGGGGTCATGTATACCCGGGATCTTGAAAACCCTGAATCCGATCATGTGGTGATTCACGCCATTGCCGGTTTTGGGGATTTACTGGTGAGCGGCCGGGCGACGCCCGATATTATAAAGGTATCCAAAAAAGACCCTTCTGTCGTCAGTTTCGAAATAAAAGCCACTTCGTCAAAGGCTTCATCTTCTGCTGTGCATGATAACCTCGAAAGCGGGGACGTTGATCATTCGGCATCCCTTTCTCCCGAATCAGCGGCGGCACTGATGCAGCTGGGATTGGCGTTGGAATCTTATTTCAAGGACCCTCAGGATATCGAGTGGTGTATCGACGGCGAAGACAGACTGTTTCTTTTACAAACCCGATTTCTTCGAACGGAAGATTTTCGAGCCATCCAACCGGTCGAGTGCCATTTCGATGATGTTCAAGATAAGGTGATTTTTTCGGGAGGAAAAGCCGCATGCGCCGGTATCGGCGCCGGAAAGGTTTACAGGATCGACATTCAAGCCGACCTTGATACGGTTCCAAAAGGTGCTGTTCTGGTCAGCCGGAACGCCTCTCCGAGCTTTGCAAAGGTAATGAAGCGAATCAATGCCATCGTCACCGAAAAAGGAAGCATGGCCGGTCACCTGGCGTCGGTCGCCCGGGAATTCGGCGTGCCGGCCCTCATGAACGCGAAAAATGCCCTGGATTACCTTGCCCAGGGTACGGAAGTCACCGTTCACACGACAGAACACAAGGTTTACGAAGGATGGGTTCAATCTCTGATGGAAAATCCGTGTGCCAAAAGAGATCTTGTCGAAAATAGTGCGTTTATGCAACGATTGAAATATGTTATCGATTTCATTTCACCGCTGAGGCTCATTGATCCGGCTTCGGAAATTTTTAAACCCGACGGCTGCCGGTCCATGCACGACATTATTCGCTTCTGCCATGAAAAAGCCGTCCAGGAGATGTTTCATATCAGCCATAGGCGAATTCGAAAAATCAGGGGATCGAAAAAGCTGAAATTTGATATACCGATGCTGATGTATGTCCTGGATGTGGGCGGCGGGCTGAGTGGAAAAACCCGAGATCAAGCCTCAGTGGATATTGATGAGATAAACTCCGCTCCCCTGGTCGCCGTATTGAAAGGATTGAACCATCCGAAGATTCAGTGGGGCAATGTCTTGCACTTTGATTGGGCCGGGCATGACAAAACCGTCATGAGCGGCGGAATCATCAGCCCGGATTCAGCCATGTTCGCCAGCCATGCCACTGTTTCGAGGGATTATGCAAACCTGAATCTGAAATTCGGTTATCATTTTGTTATTGTAGATGCCCTGTTTGACGCGCAGACAGAAGTCAATTCCATTTTATTTCGCTTCAACGGCGGGGGCGCCGACCTGTCGAAACGAATACTCAGGGCAAAATTTCTGGTCCGGATTCTTGAGGCGCTCGATTTTGAGGTCCTACAAAAAAGCGACCTGGTGGATGCCGAATTCACCTCAACCGACCGGGAGACCGCGGCAGAAAAACTGAATATGCTCGGACGATTGCTCGGCGCAACCCGGCTGATGGACATGTATCTCAAAAATGACGAAATGGTCGACCGGTTTGTGGATGACTTTATGAACGAAAAATATCATTTTGGAAAAGGAGAGTTTTGAGCGAATATCAGATCACATGGGTGACGGCCCAGCTGGGCGTGGGCCATGCACCGCTTTCCCATGCGGATTTGGATGCCGTTCGAAAAGAAGGGGTGGATGCCATTGTCAATCTTTGTGGTGAGTATTGCGACCTGCATGAAATCGAGCAAAATTCCGGATTCGAAGTCTACTATCTTCCGATTCCCGACGAATGCGCGCCGGATATGAAAGAAATGGAAGATGCGATAACATGGGTGGCCAACCGAATCCGCCGGGGGAGAAAAGTCCTGGTTCACTGCCGCTTCGGCGTCGGAAGAACGGGTACATTTGTTACGGCATACCTTCTGAAAGAAGGCTTTGATATGAAAGCCGCCTCAAAGCTGCTGAAGCACACCCGCGCCAATCCCACCAATTCCTGCCAGTGGAAATTGTTGCGCAACTATCAAAAAAATTTAAAGGGCGGCTGAATCAGCCGCCCTGGATTTATTTTCTGTTTTTGTCTGGCGATGTCGATTTCATCGATGTCTGAACCGTTCTAAAAGTATCATGAGCTCATCATTTCGGTGTGTTATACGTGTCCCCCCCAAACGCCGGGCTGTTCATCTCTGGATTTTGCCCATTTTGCATCCGGGTATTCCTCGGGAGCTTCAACATTGGAAGCGCTGATATCGTGCTGACGTTCATCTTCGCCTTCTCTGACACGATCTCGACATTCTCCCTCATCACATTTACCTGTAATGTCTCTGTTTGGCATATCAGTCATTGGAGTGATCCTCCTTAATTTTATAATTTTATTATACAAAAGCCGGCTGATGAAAATCACCGGTTGTTGACAGTTAAAATAAACATCATCTGCTTGAAGTCAACCAATAATTTACCATTTGGAAGCTGACTAAAAATTAGGATTTTCGGTCGAGATCAAGAAAAGTAAGAGGATCAACCCGCCCCGTCTGTCGACGGGATCTTCGACAGGCATACTCCGGTATGTCGAGGACTTGAGACGAGGACTCAACGCCGAGACTTGTCCGCCTGTGGAGGGTCGGGCAAAAATACTTTTTTCGAGATGCTTCTGGGGATTTCTACACCCGAATGAAAAATATGACATTTTTTGATATTTGAAAACACTTCTAAACACTTGCCTCGACCATAGAATAATGAAATAATGAACTGTATCCAATCGGCGTTAAATAATGCCTGCTTTCGGACACATCAGGAGGAAAACCATGAATCCGCAGCAATACATACAGTTGGAAGAGACATTCGGCGCGCATAATTACAAACCCCTGGA
>JAJDND010000011.1 GCA_022340885.1 Desulfobacterales bacterium
GGGTCCTCCAGTTTGTTTGACCCGAGGGATAATACCGGCATAGGAAATCAAATTGTTTAAGGGCGCTTGTTCATAAGGGTTGCCGGTTTCTGAGGTTACTCCGGAGGCTAAAACGATACCAATACCACGGAAGCTGGTGAGAAAGGCACCCTGTGTTTGGGCCAATCCAACGGCCATTTCCTTTTCCAGTTGGTCGATGTTATCTTGCAAGCAACTTAAATGTTTGACATGTTGTGCCAGTGAAAACTGCAGCGTCGCTATATATTCTTGCGGTGCTTTGAGCACTTGGGCGGCGTATTGCTGAAGTTTGGCAGCAGCGAACTCAGGATTCTTTGCCCCCAGCTTTCTGAGACCCTTTATCAGCGTTGATCGCTTGCGTCGGCGAATTTGCAGCGTACTGAAACGAGCTTGCATCAACCATAATGAACTCTTTGAAAATGGTGAAATTCCGCTTTTTTCTTCGTCCAAAAAACCAGGAAAAAGACGATCGACAACAGCATGAACTCTATTGCGCACTTCGGTGGTCAATTTAACAAGCTTTTGGCGGTGACGCACAACAGTACGCAGGTTCCAATAAATGCCATTTTGGGCCGGACAACTGTTGGCCCTGCGATTAAGCAGCATACTGGCGATACCCATTAAGTCCAGACGATCGGTGCTGGCTTGCAAATTGGCCCGTTGTTTTTTGGCGTCGTGGGCGTTGACACCCGCCACCAGCCATCCCTGGGAACGTAAGGTCGTAACAAAATTGGCGGCAAAAGAACCAACATCTTCTCCGCCAAAAAAAACGTGTCTCTTATTGATTCCACGGTTTTTACATGAACGCATGACTTGATCAGTCAGATAATCCACGCCCAACGGTGAATTTTTGACTGAAAAGGGCTTGCGGACAATATCCCCATGGCCGTTACAAAACATGACCACATGATCAGTTTTTGCATAGTCGATTGGTACGCACATCACTTTTGCGCTGTTGCCAGCTTCCTCAAAAAGGGTAAGTAGTTCTTGACTTTGGTTCTGATAAATGTTTCGTTTTTTCACAGTGAAGCTCCTTTTGTTTATGCAGCTGCTTCATTGCAGACTGCTCTTTAATGATACCACCGACTTGATCGGATGGTTCTTAACACAGGGGGAGCTTCACCCCTTTTATTGAAAAAGGTCGTTTTTCAGTTGTCTTTAAAATTAATTCATCGCCTTCTGGACTATAGAGTCGGGCAGGCAAGCGAGCTCACCTATAAGGCTCGCTCGCCTGCCCGACATCTACCTTTCAATAAGGTACCAGCTGTAGTCGTCTATCGCGAACCCTCGGCAACGAAGGAGATGGGGTATCCTCGACTTTGCCGCAGGGTAAACAAAATCGATTTAAAATTGCAGAATTCATATCTTACTGTTGGTAGAGATATAAAAAGTTGTTAATATCACCGGATTGCTCATTAAAATTCGAAACAAACATTCAGTGTGAAACCCTATATGTTCGGCATAGCGACGGCAGCCGGTGTTATCGGTTTTTATCTAGGTCTTTTAACGCTGGTATCGGACTGGAATTTCGCTGCGTCACAATTTGCATACTATGGGGGGTGGATCCTTGCCCTTGCAGCAGGTTTAGGCATTCAGGCAACATTATTTGCGTATATTAGACACCGGCTTAAAGATAAAACAACAAAAGCCGCGAAAACAAGTTTGGCCGGATCCGGTGGGATGTCCACTGCATCCATGGCAGCCTCCTGTGCTCAATACCTCGTCGGCTTTTTCCCGGCATTCGGACTTTCATTTTTTTCATCTGTAGCGGCCGGATTTGCAAAATATCAGGAAGAATTATTATTTCTGGCCCTAATTTCGAATATTTTCGCAATTGTTGTACTGATCAAAACCATGAATAAAAACGAATTGATACCAGCAGGATTCTTTGCAAGAATTTTTACCATCGGGCTTTAAAAGAAGAAGATGGACTGGATACTTTCTAATCGCCTTACGGTGTTCATCTCAAAGCAAAATCGTCTTGCAAGGCCCAACGGCAAATATAATGCTTACATATTTCAATGAGATGTGAAATTATGCCACACTGTGGCATGTCGTTTGCATTCATTAAAAACAGCATAACCAGCAACCTTTAACGCCGTCTACAGTTTAGGTAAAAAAAATAACAAAAGCAGGTTAAGATATGTGTCATTTAATTTTACTCATGCCGGTTTTTGCGCTGCCGGTATTTTGGTTTTTTCCTTTTTCAACGGCGCTGGTTATCTATCTTATCATCTAGGGAATCTCCGCATTCATGTATTTTCTTATCTTTAAAGCCATGACGATGAAACCACGAGTAGGAAAAGAAGCCATGCTGGGCCAAACAGCGGATGTCGTCAAGGACATCGCCCCCGAGGGAAAAATCAAATATTTTACGGAAATCTGGAATGCGATGGGTGAAGGGAAAAAATTTTCGGTCGGGGAAAAAGTTATGATTCAAGGATTTTGGGGCATGACTGTTCTGGCAAAAGAAATCCCGTCTGATACGCCGCGACAACAAAAAAGTCGCTAAATCACATGGAATCGGTTGAAACTAACAGCAGCGTTTGGCACGGTACCTTGCTGTGCTTGCTATACGATAATGCAGTATTATAATAATAGAAGAAAGGATTTTATTATTATGACATATAAGGAGAATTAAAATGAACATTTCATCATTCTATATTATAGGTGTCCTGATGATGAGCGGTTTAATGCTTGTTTTATACAGAAGCCGTAAAATCTTACAGAAATCGCATGTTGTGCTAAGGGAAAAAATTCGAAGGTGAAGTGAAAAATTGGTGCAAAACATATGATAGAAGTGGTTTCAAAACCTACAATTGGGCTCAAGGTCAAGGAGGACTGAAACGGCCAACCGCAGGAATATCGGGCATATTTCGAGGATTGGATGTTTCAGTCCAACACAGAGATTGAGCCCAAGAGGGGGGTTTTGAAAACACTTCTAATAAACTGAGCGAGATCCGTTCAAAGCAAAGGCATGGGGGAAGGTTTTTAAATGAAAACGCCGATAACTGCCGGTTCCTGTTATGATTACGCCAATGACTATTGGCTGAAAATAAACGGCGATTTTCCTGATATAACGGCTGCTTTTTATAATAAGAATTTTTCGAAACCCCTTAATCAAGCTCAAAATGATAAGCACGATTGGGTCCTTAGCGGTATTGATTTTAGACCCGGAGACAGGATTCTTGATATCGGTTGCGGCTGGGGGCCGATGCTGGCCGCGGTCAAAGAACGAAACGGCCGGGGCGTTGGATTTACAATTTCAGACCTTCAAGTTCAATATTGCAGAAAGAGAGGATTGGAGGTTTACGCTGAAGACTGGAAAGATGCCGATGCCAATCAGTATGGAAAATTTGACGGAATCGTTTCCATCGGCGCTTTCGAGCATTTTTGTTCACCGGAAGAATTTAAAGATGGTCGTCAGGAAAGAATATATAAACAGTTTTTTAGTTTTTGTCACCATATGCTGAAAACTGGCAAGCATCTGTTTCTTCAAACCATGACCTGGGGGTATAAGGTTCCCGAATTCGAAGAGATAAATCCGGATGCCCCACTCAACCTGTATCACCACAGAATCAGGGGGGCGATATTGGGTTTATCTTCCTGGTGGCCGCCAAGCTCCGAAGAACAAATTATTGATATAGCAGCGCCTTATTTTGATTTTATCGAGAGCAGCAATGGCAGAGAAGATTATGCACAGACCTTTCTTGAATGGCATAATAGATGGAGAGAGGTTCCTTTTTTGGAAAGATGGTTGCTCGATGCAAAAACCTATTTAAAATATTATAGCGCACCGGATTTTAGAAAAATAATGAGAAATTACAAAAAAACCAGAGCGGATGAACTTTTTAGAGAGGCGTTTTCACAAGAAGTTTTGAATCACTCAAGGATATTTTTCCAAAAAAACCGATAGGTATTATTTTTGACAACTAAATCCAGCCGGAACAGCCTTAAAAATATAACACCTTAATTTGAAGGTAGATGAAAGATCCGCTCTCGACCTTCCTTTTAATCACCAATTCATTATTTAAAAAAGGAGTTCATTATGAAAAAGATTATATTGGTTTTGTTTGCAACCGTATTTCTCGGATTTGCCTTCTATCCAGTTGCGGGAATTGCACAAATGGGACAAGGATACGGTTACGGTTACGGGATGGGACCCGGCATGATGGGACAGGGATACGGTCCCGGATACGGAATGGGGCCCGGCATGATGGGGCCCGGATACGGTTACGGATATGGAATGGGGCCCGGTATGATGGGACAGGGATACGGCCCCGGCTACGGAATGGGCCCGGGTATGATGGGCCCCGGATACGGGATGGGACCCGGCTATGGATACGGCCGGCAGTATGGCCCGCAATACGGTCGCCAGTATCAGCAGCCCCAAAAGCCTTTGGATAAAAATCAGGCCAAACAGGAAGTAGAAAATTACTTGGGTTCCATGAGAAATCCGAACCTGAAACTCGGGAAAATCGAGGAAAAAGGAAATGGCTATCAGATCAATATCGTAACCAAAGACGGTTCCCTGGTGGATAAAATTCTTGTGGACAAAAACACGGGCTGGATGCGCTCGGCCTATTGATTCAAAGGCCGTTGTCCAACCTCTCTCTCATTACAGGGCGGGCAGAACTTTTCTGTTTTATAATAGAGAAGTCTCTGCCTGCCTCCCTACCCAAATTCTGCACCCTTAAATTCATAACATTAGGGAGACGAAAAAAATGGCGGAACACCGGCAGGCCGGCCAACATGAAGGCCATGATTCGCGTGGAGAAGCCTCACACCATGAAGGGTATGAAATGCACAAAAGCCATCAAGAAATGAAACAGGACGGACACCCGGCAGATGCGGATCATGGCGGCCACCATGGCGGCGACCACCATGCCCATATGGTGACTGATTTCAGAAGACGGTTCTGGATTTCATTGGGGATTACGATACCTATCCTGGCATTGTCACCCATGATTCAGGCTTT
>JAJDND010000027.1 GCA_022340885.1 Desulfobacterales bacterium
CCATGATTCGCGTGGAGAAGCCTCACACCATGAAGGGTATGAAATGCACAAAAGCCATCAAGAAATGAAACAGGAAGGGCACCCGGCAGATGCGGATCATGGCGGCCACCATGGCGGCGACCACCATGCCCATATGGTGACTGATTTCAGAAGACGGTTCTGGATTTCATTGGGGATTACGATACCTATCCTGGCATTGTCACCCATGATTCAGGCTTTTCTGGGATTCAAAAAAACGCTGGGATTTCCCGGTGACGCCACCGTATTGTGGGTACTTTCTTCATTTGTTTTCTTTTACGGCGGCTGGCCGTTTCTTAAGGGACTTTTTGGTGAACTGGCCAAGAAGCAGCCCGCCATGATGACATTGATCGCAGTAGCGATCACGACGGCTTATGGATACAGCGGCATCGTCGTATTCGGATTGAAGGGGAAGATATTCTTCTGGGAACTCGCCACGCTGATCGATATCATGCTGCTGGGTCACTGGATAGAGATGAAATCCATCATGGGCGCATCCCGAGCACTGGAGGAACTCGCCAATCTTATGCCTTCCAAAGCCCACAAGGTGATGTCCGACGGCAGCACCCGGGAAGTATCCCTGGATGAGCTCAATACGGGCGACAAGGTGCTCATCAAACCGGGAGAGAAGGTCCCTGTGGACGGTGAGGTTGTGGAGGGCGAAACCTCCGTGAATGAGGCCATGTTGACCGGCGAGTCGAAACCCATTACAAAAAGTAAGGGAAGCGACGTCATTGGGGGATCCATCAATGGTGAGGGTTCCGTCACGGTAAAGGTCGATAAGACCGGTAAGGATTCTTTTCTATCCCAGGTCATTGAGCTTGTCAGACAAGCACAGGAGAGCAAATCCAAGACACAGGATCTTGCCAACAGGGCAGCCCTCTGGCTCACGGTCGTCGCCCTTGGCGGCGGCGCTATAACGATATTCATCTGGTTGGGCATCATGCACAAAGACTTTGCCTTTGCCCTCGAGCGGATGGTCACCGTCATGGTCATCACATGCCCCCATGCGTTAGGGCTTGCCGTGCCCCTTGTGGTTGCCGTTTCTACGGCCCTTTCCGCCGGAAACGGTCTTTTGATAAGAAACCGGGCAGCTTTTGAAAGGGCAAGAAATATCCAGGCGATCCTTTTCGACAAGACAGGCACGCTGACCCAGGGGAAATTCGGGGTCACCGACACGATCACCTTTTCAAAGGATATGGAAATGAAAGAACTCTTAAAGTATGCCGCGTCCGTGGAATCGCGCTCCGAGCACCCGATCGCCCAAGGCGTCGTCTCGTCTTCCAAAGAAACATTTCCGGTCAAGGAATTCAAAGCCATTCCCGGAAAGGGGGCCCAAGGAAAAGTCGAGGGCAAGGAAGTAAAAGTCGTCAGTCCCGGCTATCTCAGAGAAAACAACATCATGCCCGAGGATGAAAGGATCGAGAAGCTGAGTTCCCAGGGAAAGACCGTGATTTTCGTCATGATGGACGGAAAGCTGATGGGCGCCGTTGCCCTTGCGGATATCATCCGGCCCGAATCCAAAAAGGCCATCTCAAAGCTCAAGGAGATGGGCATCCAATGCATGATGCTGACCGGCGACAACCAGCTGGTAGCCGAATGGGTTGCCGATGAGATCGGTCTGGACGAATACTTTGCCGAGGCGCTGCCGAGTGAAAAGGCAGAAAAAGTAAAAGAGGTTCAGTCAAGGGGCCTCATTGTCGCCATGACAGGAGACGGGGTAAACGACGCGCCGGCCCTGGCCCGGGCGGATGTGGGAATTGCCATCGGCGCCGGCACCGATGTGGCCGTCGAGACGGCGGATATCGTTCTGGTCAAGAGCAATCCCATGGATGCCGCGGCCATACTCGGACTTTCGCGCGCCACTTACAAAAAAATGGTCCAGAACCTTGTATGGGCCACGGGTTACAACTTCTTTGCCATTCCCCTGGCAGCAGGCATTCTTTATAAGTGGGGAATTCTTCTCGGTCCCGCCATGGGGGCTGTTCTCATGTCTCTGAGCACGGTGATTGTGGCGATTAATGCGCGGTTTTTGAAGATCGCCGAGTAAGAGAGACAGGGGGGGTCCGCCACACGAAAGTAAACGTTCCGCTTATCACAGGAAAGATTGTAACAGCGGAAAAAGCACGTCCGCTTTCAGTCGCGATATAAAGAAGATTAGAAGTGGTTTCAAAACCTTCAATCGGGCTCAAGGTCAAGGCGGACTGAAACAGCCAGCCGCAGGCAAATCGGGAATATTTCGAGGATTGGATGTTTCAGTCCAACACAGAGATTGAGCCAGAGAGGGGGTTTTGAAACCACTTCTAACCAGGAGCTCTTTTTACAACCCGCGTAACCCGAAGCGTCATTGCGTTCTTTGTTTCCATGCGATTTGAATAAAGACGCGTGATCAAAAAGCCGGCTCCCAGGCCGAGTGCGGAAAACAAAAATATCCCCATATTCGGGCGCAATCCCACCAGGGTGGAGAGACCGTTGCCCGAAAACGCGCCGACAAGAAGTCCGATAACCGGGACCATGTAGACCATAAAAACGCATTTCAGTTGGGTCTTGGTGTTCAGGAAAAGCTCGACTTCGTCCCCTTTCCTAGCATCGGTAAGATTTCTGGCCTTAACCAGCATCCGGTCCCCGCCTTCAATGGTATGGCAGTGATCTTTGTGGCCGCAATGGGCACAGGCGCTCTTTCGGCGGGTCTTGACCCACACCCATCCTTCTTCGATGGTTTCAACAATACCGCTTTCCTGGGACATGATGACACTCCTTTTGAATCTGAAAACTTAAATAGACCGCGGTCCGGAGATAACCCTCTTTTCATAAATTCTTCAGCCGGCTGGCCACCTTTTGCCGGACAGGCAGAACATTCTTCTTTATTCAAAAGGAGGCTCTGCCTGCCAGCTGAACTTATCCGCTATTCTTTTAGACTAGCTTCTAAGATATTTTTCAGGGTCCTTTGAGAATGCTTCCTTGCAGCCGGTTGCGCAGAAGTAGTATGTTTTACCCTTATATTCGTAAGTCGCCGCCGCTTTATTTTCGTCGACATTCATTTTACAAACAGGATCAACAGCCATTAGAATCACCTCCTTTTTTTAAGTTTCGGTTAAAAGCTTTCTTCGAACCTCAGCAGTCTTTCCTCCCATTCCGCTGCGGTATCTTCCCTGTCGAGGGCCAAAGCAGGGGCTCGAAATCGTCTCAACCTCAGGGCATTGGATACCACCGTCACCGATGAAAGCCCCATGGCGGCAGCGGCAAAGATGGGGTTGAGCAGTATGCCGAAAACGGGAAAGAGCACACCGGCGGCCACCGGAATCAGGATCGTGTTGTAGGCGAAAGCCCAGAACAGGTTCTCCTTGATGTTGCGGATCGTCGCCCGGCTCAGTGCAATAGCTGTCAATACGCCGCGCAGGTCCCCGCTGATCAGGGTGATGTCGGCCGATTCTATGGCCACATCGGTTCCCGTGCCGATGGCAATGCCCACATCGGCCTGCGCCAGGGCCGGGGCATCGTTGATCCCGTCGCCGACCATGGCAACCTTTTTCCCCTCGGCCTGGAGCTTCTTTACTTCATCGGCTTTTCCATCCGGAAGCACTTCGGCCAGAACCCGGTCAATGCCGATCTGCCGGGCAATGGCATCGGCGGTTCTCTTGTTGTCGCCGGTAATCATGGCCACTTCGATGCCCATTTTGTGCAGCGCTTCCACGGCCGCCTTTGAATTCTCCTTCAGGGTATCGGCCACGGCCACGATGCCGGCCGGCTGATTGTCCACGGCAACGAACATGGGCGTTTTGCCCTGGCTGGAAAATTCATCGGCTTTTCGCTCGAGATCCTCTAAGGCGATATCCCGTTCCCGCATCAGCTTCACATTGCCCAAAAGCACGGATTTCCCTTCGATGGTCGCCTCGATACCGTGACCGGCAATGGCGTTAAAGTTCTCGTGACTTATGAGCGGCAGATTTTTCTCCATCGCCTGATTGACGATGGCCTCACCCAGCGGATGCTCGGAGCCCTTTTCAGCGGAAGCGCTGTAGCGAAGAATATCTTCTTCCTTGAAATTACCGAAAGCCGCGATATCCGTCACGGAAGGCTTGCCCTCTGTCAGCGTGCCGGTCTTGTCCAGCACGATGGCCTTCAGCTTGTGGGCTGTTTCCAGGGCCTCGCCGCCCCGGATCAGGACACCGGATTCAGCGCCCTTGCCAGTACCCACCATAATGGAAGTCGGCGTGGCCAATCCCAGTGCGCAGGGACAGGCGATGATCAGTACGGCCACGAAGTTGAGCACCGCATAGGTTAATGCCGGCGCCGGGCCGAAAAAATACCAGACCGCAAACGTGACCAACGCAATGCCGATCACCGTCGGCACGAAATACCCCGCGATAATGTCCGCAAGTCGCGCAATGGGCGGCTTGGATCCCTGGGCCTCTTCCACCATCTTGATGATTTGAGACAGCATGGTATCCTTGCCGACTTTGGTCGCTTCGAATGTGAAAGTGCCGGTCTTGTTGATGGTGGCGCCGATCACGGCGTCGGCGGCATTTTTTTCCACCGGGATAGATTCACCGGTCACCATGGATTCGTCCACCGCCGAATGCCCGTCTTTCACGATGCCGTCCACCGGGACCTTTTCTCCGGGCCGGACCACCACCCGGTCGCCGATTTCGACCTCTTCCACGGGGATATCCGCCTCTTGGCCGTCTCTGACGACCCGGGCGGTTTTGGCTTGAAGACCGATCAGTTTTTTAATGGCTTCCGAGGTCTGCCCCTTGGCTCGCGCTTCCAGAAGCCTGCCCAAGAGAATAAGCACTACGATGGCCCCGGCGGTATCGAAATAAACCTCGGCCACCAATCCCTGGGCTGAAAAGAGATGGGGAAAGAACATTGCCGTCACACTGTACAGGTAGGCTGCCGACGTGCCCACGGCAATCAGGGTGTTCATATCCGCCGACCCATGTTTGGCACTCTTCCATGCACCGGTGTAAAACTGCCATCCCACCCAGAACTGAACGGGGGTTTGGAAAATCAGCTGCAAATAAAAATTAGTTTCCCGGCCCATGTCATACAGCCGGTCGAGTCCCAGGACTTTCCAATAGGCCAGCAAAAACACCGGCACCACTAGGGCAAGACCGGTGATAAACTTTTGTTTCAGCTTTTTAAATGCAGCCTCTCGGGCAGTGCGTTCCTGGTCCACGACATCTTCTTTTTCAACCTGTCCGGTGTCCAGGATCTCGTAACCCGCATCCTTAACGGCCTTTTTGAAATCACCCAGGGTAACCGTTCCAGGAACGTACTGCACGCTGGCTCTTTCCGTGGCAAAATTCACGCTGGCCTTTATCACCCCTTCCAGGCCGCCGAGGGCACTCTCCACCCTTTTGACACAAGAAGCGCAGGACATGCCGTGGACCGGCAGGGTTATTTTCTCCATTCCCGCCCCATACCCCAGATCCTTGACGGTTCCGATCAAGTCTCCCAAGTTAACGCGAGAAGGATCGAATGTCACGGTGGCTTTCTCCGAGGCAAAGTTGACTTTGACGTCTGCAATGCCGTTCATTTTCGACAGTCCTTTTTCGACTCTGGCCACGCAGCTGGCACAGCTCATTCCCGTAACCGGAAAATCAACTTTTTTAAGATTTTCTTCAAGTTCCATGGATTTCGCCCCCTCTTCCCCGATGATGTCCACGTATCTGTCCGGGGAATCGTCGAATTTTTTTTTACAGGCCTCGCTGCAAAAATAGATAAAATCGCCTCTATGCACGCTCATGGCCTCCGCCCGAGGGATCGAAACGCGCATGCCGCAAACCGGATCTGTCGCGTCTCCCCATTGTTTGCTGTCCTGGATGAATTTTTGGGGGTCTTTGTCAAAGACCTCTTTGCAATAATCGGCACAAAAACTATAATCATTTCCTGCGTAAGTCGTTCTGGCCGGCGCCGAATCCGGATTCACGATCATTCCGCATACTAAATCAGTGGCCATATCGTTCACCTCCTTCACGGAGCGCTCTAATTATCGAAAGCATTTGATTTACTTGTCTTTATTAAAACTTTGCTCTACAGTTAGGGTAAGCCTGAAAGAACAGATGTCAAGGCAATATCCAACGATAGTTTTAGCTCCATTCAATGCGTTTTTGATATAGACGTTCTCTCTATTGTTTCAGGCTGCTGATCCTCTTCGACCGGCAGCACCGTGTATTGATCTTTCCGAAGGTCGATGACGTCTTCTTTTTTGCCTTCGGGGAACGCGTTAAAATGCCTGTTTTCATGCGGTTCACGCCCATGTCCGCCGTGGCCGCTGTGACCGTCGCAGCAGCCCATCCCCATCCCTCCTTTTCGAAAAAACAACAAATATACAAAAAGGGCCAATATAAGTAATGGGAATAAATCCTGCATGGTTGAACCTCCTTAATGGAAAATTTTCTTTATGATGATCTGCCCTCCGGTATTTTTTAACACGCCAATTTTATTGCAAATAATATGCCACTTTGTGGCATATTTAACTCAATTCTCATAACTGTTTGATTATTGAATTCATTCCCACTCGAAGGATCTCCGGATATACCCCCATCATCACACTGACAGGGCAGAATGCATCCAGACTCCCCGGTACAACACACTATGAGATGGATACTTTCTATACACCCGGACCGGTTTTAGAAATGACATAAAGTTACTTTTTACTCGATCTCAAGATGCGTAACCATTTGCCATTAACTCAAACAATTCTAATTTAATTGAGCCCTCAGGGAGTTTTTTCTCTGAATCCTTAAAAAGATTATCCATGTAGCGCCTGTTTGGAAAACACACCGCCCCTCAATTTGATTTGATGGGTTGAAATTATTACGGCAGGAACTGGCATAGAATTTGCCATATTACTTTGCTGTATTATCATGTAGAAGTAGTCTCAAAAAAGTCTTTTCGGCCGATATCGGCGTTGAGCCCTCGTATCAAGTCCTCGACATACTTCAGTATGCCTGCGGGTTGATTCTCGGCCTCGCCTTGATCTCTATCGAAAATCCTAATTTTGAGATAACTTCTGTTGGCAAAAATGATGCGATGAATGAGGTAATGACACATGTCTGTTAATGATAGGTTGATTAGAGGATCCGTTATACTTTTCTATTTCTTGATCGGACTGGAAATTGTCATTATGATCAGCCCTTTTGCGGGTTTTTTCTATGCCGGCTACGGACCGGTGCTCAACTTTCTTTACGACATCAAAGCCACCTCCTGGTTAACCGGATTTTTTCTGCCCCATGCCGTTATCGCCAATAATGACTTGCTCAATTTTTTAAATGGACTGGGCCGTTCTCTTTTCTCCTTCGGCCTCATTGCCTTTTTTATTGGCGCCGTACAAATTTACTCAGCAAAATTTCGGCGCAAAGGGGTGGTCTCCTCCATATTGTATCGTTGGGTGCGTCATCCACAATATCTGTTTCTCGCCATATCAGGATTGGGCTTGTTGCTATTCTGGCCACGATTTATCATTCTTATTCTTTATATCAGCATGTTGTATGTCTACTACCTCCTGGCCAAAAACGAAGAGGATAGAATGCTGAAACAACATGGTAACAGCTACGCTGCATACATGCAGCGTACGGCCATGTTCATACCCGGAAATCCCGGCCAAAAAATCTTTCACATTTTTTTAGGCTGGATCAAATCCAAGCGTTTGGCACTGGCTGCAAGCTATGGATTCATATTGTTTTTTGCGATTCTGGCGGCATTCGGCCTACGGCATTATACCATTTCTCAAATATCTAAGATGTATTTACCGGAAAAACAAATAACAGCGGTTTCGATTATCCCTCGCTCCGATCAAGCGATAAAAAATATTTTTGATGTGCTTTATAAAGACAGCCGTATTACATCCATTCTATCCGAGTACCGGCAAAAAGAAGGCCAAAAAGGTTTTCTGGTCCATTTGATGCCTGTGCATTATAGGATGCAAGGCCTTTTTGTAGCGCCCTTTAACTCGGGAATTACCTCTGGCAGGATATCAACATGGAAGAATGTTGTGGGCTTTGTTTTTCCGTCTCTCAGCCTTTTCCGTCATAAAAAAATGATGGGGAGGATGAATAGCGACGATGTCCTTTTGATCTTTTCGCAACTCACATGGCCTGATGGGGAATATGCACATGCAGACGAAGCCTTGAACTTTTCAGTTAAGCATCTGCCTTTGCTGGAAGTACTTGTCGATCTTGAAAATCGTACCGTGCTGCAAGTGCAAAAAACCCCCAATCGAAATCTTTGGGGGCGAATGCCGATGCCGGCATTTTAACCGAACATTTATTTTGGCCATTTATTTTCTCCCTTTTCCAAAACGCTACACGCTTTATGAAACTGCCTTTATTCCGCGTGATGATCCATTTCGACGGCGTGCAGGTTCCGGACGGTATTGTCGAGTACCGCTTTCTGCCATTCATGATGAAATCCGTGGGATTCGGTGATTGAAACAAAATCCGCGCTCACCAGATCGACTCTCGACACACAGGTCCGCATGAATGCGCGAAACCGCTGTTGAAGAATTTCCTGTATTTCTTCATGAAGGGAATTGTGCAGGGCATCGTCCACATCGGTCACATCGAAAAAATCGGCTATTTTTTGAATAATTTTCCGTCGGTTGGCTGCGGTGTCGTCCTGTTTTCCAAATGCATCCAGCAAATGTCCGGCCGATACCGCGATACTGTGAAGCACCGCATACCGGAATCGCTGCAGCTGTTTTTCAGGCCAGAATATACGATTGCGGTCCATGCTCAGCGTACACCGATCCGCTCCGATCAGATTGATCCGGCCGACAACATATCTTCTGGCTTTTTGCGGCAGAAGATATTCCACCTGGGTAACGAAGATGCCGTCCTGGAATATCGACAGTCCACCGACCGAGGCTTCCAAGTCCCAAAGAGTACCCTGAGTTCCTCGAGTCCGCAGAAGTAAATTTCCTTTTGAATTCGGCAAATGGATGGGTGCGGGAAAATTGAGCATCGATGGACTCGAATCAAAAAAGTCCAGCTTCTCGCCGCCTATGGCAATGGTGCGGCCTTTTTCATCGATGTAATTGATCGGAATGGGGACGAAACGAAGATTCGATTTCAGATAGCTGAGATATTCCATCTCCCGCCAGGCTTTACCCCGCGGCGGTTTCAGTGTCAGAACAACTTCGGTTCCGACAGGGAAGTCTTCTTCCAGCGGCCGGATATCGAAATAATCCTTGAAATCGGCTATGGTGATGACCAGCCCCTTTCCGGAAAGCTTTCGTGTCCGAATACGGATCCGGGCGGCCACCAAAAAAGTAGACAAAAATCCGATACCGAAAGTACTGATAAATGAAAACCGAAAGTCGGAAAGCCCCACGGCATCGTTAAATTCATCCGATCGGTAAAAGGATATGCCGATGTTCATGAAGTACTTTTCCAGCCATTGCCGATCCATTCCGATTCCATTGTCCCTTATGGATATACGGTTCTCGGACTCACGAAAAGATATGGTGATGGACGAAGGAGCGCCGGGATCGTAAAGTTTTCGAAGGTTGCAGGCGTCGACGGCGTTTTGAACCAGTTCGCGCAAAAATACGCGTTTGTCGCTATACAGTTTATTACCGGCAAACAACTCCAGAGCCGCGGAAGTGTCCACCGTAAACTTCAGGTCAAGGGGTTCATACCCTTCGGCCTCGATCTCAATGATGGCCTTGACATACAAGAAGCGAGGCCGAACAGTTCTGTTAAGACGATCGAGAAATCGATTGACATCGATTTCATAATGTTTCAATGCCCGGTGGATTTCTGGGTCTCGGCACCTACATCGAATGCGTATGGCGGTTGGGGTATCCGGATGAGGTCCTATGTCTTCAACGGAAAAAAGCCGGGGCAACTGCAATCGGTGGTCGGTTTTCGGTCCGAGAATATGATGGCAGATTCTATCCAGGGTTTTTTGATGCAGGAGATCCAGCCGTTCAGCGAGTGCAATTAAGGCGCAAAGCAGATCGATGCGAACCTTCCCATATGCATCGAACCAACGGGATTCATGAGCATCCGTTCCATTTTCCCAAATAGTGTCGCAGGCATGGATTATTTCGTCGATGATCGGAATCTGGCCGTCGTCCGTGATACCCGGAAAGCTTCGATGTTCTCTTTTGATCTCTTTGAGATACACCGATGCCACCATGAAGAAAATATTCCAGGCATTACGGTAAAGCGCATTCTTTTGCTCTTGGTCTATGAGCCAGCTTCCGAGCATCGTGAGCATCCGTTCGGCTTGATCAAAAGGTCTGAATGAAGCTTCCTCGACTGCCGGAATGTTTTCCACAGCCGAGAGAATCCGGTTGATCTGTTCGCACTGCTCTGGATCTAGCTCAGAGCAATATGGGAATGGTTCCAAGTGCATGATGATCCCGGATATGGAAGGTTATTGATGATTCATAATAACTATCAGGACAGATCTTTCTTTTTGGTCTCAAACTCTTCTTTATCGATCTCTCCCCTGGCATAACGTTCTTTCAAAATTTCAAGGGAACGGTTTCCGCCGCTTCCGGTCGTTTTATCACGGCCGGTAGACTGGATCAGCCACTTGATAAGAAATACCAGTCCCACAAGGATCAGAATCCAAAACACGATCATTAAAATGCTTCCAAGCCATCCCATGCCGTATCCGCCCATCATTCCGGATCCCATTCCCCATCCGCCATATCCGCCATACCCTCCGTATCCTCCCGGCTGGGCGAGCGCACGTGTCCCGGTTAATAAGATTGAAAAAAACGGCACGAAAGCCGCAATATATATAAACAGGTTCTTTACAGGTTTCATTTCATACCTCCTGATTGTTTAACCCCCGAGAAAATCAACATCGATATTGGTATAATGATAGAGCAATCTTTGTGCCACATCTTTTTAGAAGCTATCTCCAAAATAGGATTTTGGTTCAAGGTCAAGGCGGGGCCGAGGTTCAACCCGCAGGCATACTCAAGTATTCCGAGGAGTTGAAACGAGGACCCAACACAGAGATTGGAACAAAAACTATTTTTGAGATAGCTTCTAATATCATCCCGCGGTGCGCTGTAAGCTTCCAATGCCAATAAATATATGGATAAATTTCACGCGTGTCGAGTCCTGTGTTCGTTATTGTCGTTGGGGAAGTGTGTATTTTTTATCCATCTGGCCCGATCTGGCCGGACAAGTTGGATATTTTCTATCCACCACCCTTCTTGCCACGCTCTCAGAGATCTCATTTTCCCTTTTTGATAACGCTATCGTGGATAATTATTGTCATTTATTCAGATTGTTTTTCATATTTCTTTTTTCGGCGATACAGCATTGTTATATGATCTGCGCGTAAGCTTCGGGAATGTGAATCTGCACGGCATATTTTTTTGCTGCTTTGCTGTTTTAAACGCTTGACATTTACTTCCCACACCTAATACAATGTGGTATATTCTTCAAAGGTACGGCTTTCGTTCTCATCCGTTGAGTGAGTGTACCGTCAAGGTTGAGCTTTCAATTTGTTGAATGATTAAATGAACCCAACCTCGAAAAAATTAATCGTATTGAGTCTAATGGGGATGCTGGCTTTCAGTGTCCTCTTTACGCCGGTATGTTCTACCATGTGCGCCGTTACGCTGAATGTTGCCGGCGAGATCGGCAGCACAAGCTGCAATATTTCATCTCATTTTCTTGTCCAGTCCGGTGTCGGACCGTCAGATCATTTCATACTGATACTTATCGGCCTCTTCTTTTTTATAGGTGTTTATTTTATCCCGGACGGATTTGTTTTATCTCCCTATAGACCACCGCGTTTTCACGCCTAATTTTTCGTTATCGAATTCCATACCCTATGTGGAAATAAATTTTCCAATATATCCATGGGAGGGGGAACCGGCCGAAACTGGAAATGGCTGGCAGTTTCGACGGCTGCCGCAGCTGCGGTGGTCATTGCCGTTGTTATTGCCAAATCATCGAACAAGCCCGGCACATCCGGCCGACTCTATAATTCACCCCAAGTTACAAGTATTGCCGCTGCGTTTAATTGCAGTTGCGGCCAGTGCGACAAGAAATTGCTCGATTGTGACTGTCCCACCGCCAGGGAAACCGATCAATATATCGCCGATGCGCTGGCCAAAGGCAATCATACTCGCCGGGAGATCATAGAAATGGTGAATAAACGGTACGGCCATTTGATCGACCCGAAGGAGCTTCAGGGGTAATGCAGGTTTAAGAGCAAGTACGTCTATATATTGCTAATCCAGTAAATGAGCAGGAAAATATGAATCAAATCGGTTATTATTCCATCTTAATATCCCTGTTTTTCTCGGGATATTCGGTTTACGCGGCAATCTTTGGCGCCAAACGCAAAAACAAAGGAATCATTGCCAGTGCAGAAAATGCGGCGTTGGTTGTTTTTGGCTTCATATCTTTGGCATCTGTGGCATTGATATACGCGCTTGTAATGAGAGATTTTCGGGTCGAATATGTTGCACGTTATACCAGCCGCAGTCTGCCGACAGCATACACGCTGGCCGCCTTTTATGCCGGGCAGAAAGGATCATTGCTGTTTTGGAGCTGGGTCCTGGCGTTATATGCCGCCATTGTCATCTTCCAGAACAAAAACAGAAACCGGGAACTTTTACCCTATGTTCTGGCAGTCATGATGGCGATTAGCCTTTTCTTCGCATGCTTGATGGCATTTGTGACGAATCCATTCGAGATGCTGCCGAATGCGCCGCTGGACGGCCAAGGCCTAAATCCTATGCTCCAAAATCCCGGAATGATATTTCATCCCCCCGCGCTATTTTTGGGATATGTCGGATTTACCGTCCCCTTCGCTTTTTCCCTGGCGGCCCTCATCACCGGCCGGCTCGGAGATGACTGGATCAAAACGACCCGCAAATGGACGATCATATCCTGGTTCTTCCTTACAGCCGGCAATTTGCTGGGAATGGAGTGGGCCTATGTCGAACTGGGCTGGGGTGGTTACTGGGCATGGGACCCGGTGGAAAACGCCTCGTTCATGCCATGGATCATCGGAACCGCTTATTTGCACTCGGTGATGATTCAAGAAAAACGCAACATGTTGAAAGTATGGAATATGGTACTGATTCTTTTGACATTTCTTCTGACGATTTTCGGAACCTTCATCACCCGAAGCGGCATCATTGCTTCTGTGCATTCTTTTGGAGAATCATCGTTGGGATGGATGTTTCTGACATTTTTGAGCACGGCATTCATTTTATCCATGAGCTGGCTGGTCTATCGACTGCCGGATTTGCGAAGCGAGAACCAGTTGGACTCCCTGCTTTCCAGGGAAAGCAGCTTTTTATATAATAATCTGCTTTTCGTGGGCATTGCTTTCGCCGTATTTTTGGGAACGATCTTTCCGGTTATTTCCGAGGCGGTCAGAGACGTAAAGATCACCGTCGGTCCTCCGTTTTTCAACACCGTCGTAACGCCTATAAGCCTGGCATTGTTATTTTTGATCGGCGCTTGCCCGCTGATTGCCTGGCGCAAGACGACGCTGAAGAATTTTTTTAAAAAGATCGCTGTCCCGGCGGTGATTTCAATAATCGGCGCTGGATTATTATTTATACGGGGAATCAACCATACGATCGTTCTCATCACCCTGGCGTTGTGCATATTTGTAAGCATCAACCTGTTTCTCGAATTCTTCAACGGCACGCGAACACGCCATGCGCTGCTAAGAGAAGGGTATCCGGCGGCATTATGGAATTTGATCATACGTAACAAACGCAGGTATGGCGGTCATATCATCCATTTCGGCGTCGTTTTGCTGTTTATGGCAATCAGCGGGAGCGCTTATAATATGGAAAAAAAGGTTTCGCTGAACAAAGGCGAATCGTTCAAGATCAGACAATACCGTCTGAGATATGATGCGCTTTCCGAGTATCCCACATCCCTGCGGCAGCGAACCGTCGCGATGCTGACCGTTTTTAACGATAATCATAAGGTCGGGGTGTTATCGCCTGAAAAGAGCTTGTACCGCGGTCAGAGGCAGCCCACAACGGAAGTCGCGATTCATAGCAGCCTTTCAGAAGATTTATATGTAATATTAGCTGGTTATGATAAAAATTGGGCCACATTTAAAGTGCTGATAAATCCGCTCGTGATTTGGCTCTGGATCGGTGGCGGAATCATGGCTTTTGGAACCGTCATCGTGATGTTGCCGGATAACCGTAAAAGAAAGAAAATCAAGTCCAACGATAAACCGGAGGAGAAAGTATGAATTTACGGTCCAGAAAAAAGATCCCATCCATATTTTTGATCGCTTTAACCCTATCGCTGGCAGTGGTACCTTCTGCCGAAGCGCTGACCGCCGGGGAAATCACCCAGGGTTTAACCTGCACCTGTGGCTGCAATATGCTGGTGAGCGCCTGTGAAGGATCCATGGAGTGTTCCGTGGCGAAAAAGATAACCGACAGGGTCGAAAAAATGATTGCCCAGGGACAGTCAAAGGAACAAATCATCCAATATTTCGTCCATACCGAAGGTGAAAGAATACTGGCAGCGCCCACCCGAAAAGGGTTCAACCTCGTTGCCTGGATTTTGCCTTTTTTGGCCGTCCTTCTGGGGGGAGGCCTTGTCTATATTTTTTTGGATAAATGCCTTTCTTCCAGGAAAAGCGCTGAGGACCTGCCGGCCGCTTCCGAAATAAAACAGATGTCTGAAAAAAAATATTTAGACCGACTTGAAAAAGAATTAAAGGATTTTGAGATTTAGGAGCTGTAACATGTTTGAATATATTGCCATTACGGGATTAATCATTGGGGCCGGCCTTTTTGTCCTCAATCCCTTGCTAAGATCCGGCAGGGGAAATGCACGTTTTGATACAAACACAGACAACATGTTGGCCCAATTAAATCTTAAAAAAGAAAATGCTTATGAAGCCATCAGAGAGCTTGAATTCGATTTAAGTATGAAAAAGCTGTCGGAAGATGATTTTGAGACATTAAAGGCTCAATATATGAATGATGCGCTCAAATGTATGAAAGCGATCGATAACTTGAATATGCAAAGAAAAAAGCAAGCCGGCCGGACCGAAAAGGATCTTGGAAACGAGACTGAAAAAGAAATTTCGGCGCGGCATACCGGCGATAGCCTCGGCTCAGTCGAGATTTTTTGTACCCGGTGCGGTCAAGGGGCATCGCCCAAAGATGGATTTTGTGTCAGATGCGGCGCTCGATTGATGACATCCTGACGAAAATCGGAATCGTCCGAATTTTAAAATTTACAGGAGAAACATTGCAAATGAAATCGAAATATAAACCGATTCTAATCTCCATGGTAGTTGTATCCGTGGTCGCGTATCTCGTTTATACCGGGTTAAGAGATACCATGACCTATTATCTGACGGTGAGTGAAGTGCTGGCCCAACCCCCGGCAAGCCGGCCTCAAACACTAAGGCTCGGGGGAAATGTTTCTCCGGGATCTGTGTCATGGGACCCCAAGAATTTGAGCTTACAGTTTGTCATCCAGGACGGCGAAACCGGAATCACCGTTGATTACAAGGGGGTTGTTCCGGATTCCTTTAAACCGGGAAGAGAGGTTATCGTAGAGGGTACGTATATGGGAGACGGAATGTTTAAGGCCCATACCATTATGCCCAAATGCGCCTCAAAGTATACCTAAAAATCGGGTTTGAAAAATGGACGAGTTGCACGGACAAAAATATGTTGTCAAAGCGCGGGAACTGATAAAAAAGTTCGGATTTAAAACCGCATTGCGCCAAGTAAACCTATCTTTAATATCCGGCGATTGCCTGGCACTCTTCGGCCCCAACGGGGCAGGAAAAACCACATTGATTCAAATTCTATGCTCGCTGACGTTGCCGACTTCGGGCAAGGTTGTCATTGCGGGGCTCGACACGCGTTATCATCGTGCGGCAATCCATCGGCTTATCGGAGTCATCGCTCACGATACCTTTCTTTACGGCGATCTGACGGCTGTGGAGAACCTTAATTTTTACGGAAGGATGTATAATGTTCCGAAACTCAAGGCCCGGATCGACGACCTTATCGATCAGGTTGGGTTGCGCGCATATAAAAATGATCCGGTTCACACCTATTCCAGGGGCATGAAGCAACGCCTGTCCGTAGCACGGGCGATTCTCCATGATCCGGCCATATTGTTTCTTGATGAGCCGTATACCGGTCTGGACCAGCAGGGAGCCGACGATCTTCAGCGACTCCTCAATCAGTTTCGTGATCAGCGGAAAACCATCGTGCTGGCGTCTCACAATCTGGCCAGGGGGCTGGAATTGTGCAGCCATGCAGCGATATTAAATGCAGGGGAGCTCATCTATCACGAAAATACCGCCGGAATTGATAAAAATGAATTTAAACAAATGTATCTCAAACTTACAGAGGAAAAAACATGGTCCCATCAAATATCAGCGCAAGTTTCGTACGAAAACAGCAGGCGATCTTATGGAAAGATCTTCTTTCCGAACTCAGATCCAAAGAATTGATTCTTTCCATGTGTCTCTTTTCGTTCCTTGTCGTGATTATTTTCAGTTTCGCGTTCGGAACGGATCTGCAAGTTTATAACGGGATGGTTCCCGGGATCCTGTGGGTAGCGTTCATTTTTTCCGGCCTGTTGGGATTGAATCGTTCTTTCGGGACAGAACGGGATAAAGGAACACTTTCAGGCTTGCTGTTATGTCCGGTGGCGCCATGGGAAATCTTTCTGGCCAAAATGATCGGGACACTCATCTTCACCACGATTATGGAAATATTTACGTTTCTGGTGTTTATCATCCTGTATAATCAGAATGTATTGCCTTTTCTCGTGCCGCTGTCATTGGTTATTTTTTTAGGGACCTTGGGCTTTTCAATTGTCGGCACAATCTTTTCCGCCATGTCTTCCGCTACAAAGGCCAGAGACGTCATCCTTTCAATCCTTGTGTTCCCGATTTCCGTACCGGTCATTATCGCGTCGGTTAAAGCCACCGGTTTGATTTTGGAAGGAAGATCGATACAGACCGTTTATGCCTGGCTCAAGATTCTGGTTGCCTTTGATATGGTATTTTTGCTGCTTGCATATTTAACTTTCAGTCATATTATGGAGGAGTAGCGTTGACCCCGAAACGAATAACAAAAATCATTTTTGAACTCTTTACATTTGTCATGATGCTTCTGGCGCTCTATGCCATATTCTTTTACGCACCCGTTGAAAAAACCATGGGACTGGTTCAAAAAATCTTTTACATTCACGTGCCCGCTGCATTTATCGCTTTTTTGGCATTTTTCATAACATTTGCCGCCAGTATACTTTACCTTGTCAAAAAAGATAACCAATGGGACTTGATCGCGCTGTGTTCCGCCGAAATCGGCATCATATTCTGCACAATCGTTTTGGTAACGGGACCCATATGGGCCAAACCCGTATGGAATGTATGGTGGACCTGGGACCCCAGGCTGACGACGACCTTGATCCTTTGGTTCATTTACGTGGCCTACCTGATGCTCAGAGGTGTCGTGGGTGAAAATAAGAAAGCCAACTTTTCTGCTGTTTTCGGAATAATCGGATTTGTCAATGTCCCACTGACCTTTTTTGCCATCAGGTTATGGAGAACCATACATCCTGTAATGATTACCTCGCGGGGCATAAATATCTCGGGTCCGATGAAAGATACGCTGGCATTGACGTTTTCAGCTTTTTGCCTGCTATTTATCTTCTTGCTTTTAACCCGAATGCGGTTGGAAAAGATGAAAAGGGCAACCGAAACCGTCATCGCAATGTTTGAAGAACGTCATCACTTTTAAAAACTGGAAGGACCAAATTATGGAAAATGCAATTTACCTTTTTTCAGCATTCAGCTTTACTTGGGGAATAATTTTCGTATATATCTTAAGCATGCTGAAAAGACAGAAAATGTTGGAAATCCGAATTGATAAGTTAAGAGGGATTTTGGGAAACGAACAGACGGAATCGTTATGAAATATCTCTCAAGCTATTAAAAAACAAAAAAAAGGAGCAATGAATTCGACTTCAGAGAAAAAAAAGACAAGCTCTTCGCTAAATTGATTACAAAATATCCGATGCTGTTTAGAAAATGGGTCCGTCACTCAACATTTATAGAATTCTCCGATTCTCCATGGACTCCTTTTGAAAAAGATATTTCAACATGCCGTCTGGCATTGGTGACCACCGGCGGCGTTCATCTTGCGTTACAAAAACCCTTTGATATGAAGGACCCCGCCGGGGACCCGACATTCAGAGAAATTCCGGCAGACGCACGGCCGGCAGATTTAAAAATTACGCATAATTATTACGACCATGCCGATGCCGATAAAGATGTCAATATCATCTTCCCGATAGAGCGCGTTCAGGAACTGAGACAATCCAGTGAAATCGGTGACGTCAATCATCGGCACTTTTCTTTCATGGGGCACATTATGAAACGTCACATTAATACACTTATGAAAGAGTCCGCCCCGCGGGTTGCTGCAGCCTTAAAATCGGATCACGTCGATATTGTCATTTTAACGCCTGCTTGAGGGATTTGTAATCAGTCCGTGGGACTGATCCAGCGAATTATCGAAGCAACAGGGATTGCCACCATTTCCATAAGCCTGTCCAAAAACATCAGTCAAAAGGTGCTGCCGCCCCGAGCCGTTTACACCGGTTTGCCACTGGGGCATCCACTCGGTTTTCCCGGGCAAACATTTCGTCAAAAACAAGTTCTGCGCCTGTTGTTAATATATTTGAAAAATCTGAATTCACCGGGTACCATTGCAGAACTTGATTTAACCGATAGCGGCGATGACTCGGTCGCCTGCGATATCTGTTCGTTGGGTTAGCGAAAAATAATTTCTGCAGAGCATATCCGAAAAAACGGCCGCTTTATTTTGCCTGATGCTGCAAATGCGGCTCAACCCGTGACCCGAGTGACATGGTATGGCGCGTCAGCCTATGCCCGCCATTATGGTAAACGCCTCCTGACAGAGTCCGAATGGGCGTATGTGGTTTCAAAACACTTGATCTCAAGTAAAAAAGAGAATATTTTCTATCCGAGCATGGTGGCGGCCACATCCCAGCATCCCGGCCTGCCCTTTAAAAATTTCAGATATCCATGGGAAGCTTTCTCCAACGTCGGCTTCCGATGTGCCGCCAGCCCGGGAAACGAAAAACTGACCCGCCTTTGTTTGTCTCCCCTTCCATTACCCTTCTCAATGGCATCATAATTTTTAGCCTTGATCTTGACAACCTTTTAAAATGTACCACTTTGTGCTAAATTAAATTTCAAAGATAAATGATTGATAGGGCATTTCCAGAGCTTAGATAAATGCTTTCAGCGAGTCTTTGCCCGGGGAAGATGAGGGGGGGTCATGAAAAGACTATTAACGGCCATTGCTGTTTTGGCCTGTTATGGCGCGGTGCAGGCCTGGGGATATAATGCCCAGCATTTTTTTAAACTGGGTATGGACAGCGATCTAGCAAACACGAAAATTAACTATTTTACTAGGGCCATTGAACTGAAACCTGCATTGTCCGCCGCCTATGAAGAACGGGGGATGCTCTATTATTTTCAGGAGCATTACACGAAAACGATTCGAGATTTTAAGAAGGTTACCAAGTTGAGCCCTGACAATGCATATGGCTACACCATGCTGGGAATGGCATATTTTAAAAAAAAAGATTATAAGGTTGCGGTATCCAACTTGACACGAGCCATTGAATTAAAACCTGAGGTCGCTAAACCTTATGTCTATCGCGCGGAGGCATATCGTCTGATGGGGATGTTGGACCTTGCAGTTCAAGATGCCACCCGGGCCATCGAAATCGGCGGTAAAAAACGGGTCATTGGCAGAGCGTATTCGACACGATCCAAGGCTTACAAGACACTTGGGGAAAAGGAAAGGGCCGAGGCCGATTTAAAAAAAGCGGTGAACATGGATCCGGCATATGATATTTATAAATACTTTACCACCACCGAATACCTTGCAGATTCCGCCGGTCGGTCAGGCAGCGTGATGAGCATCGGATGGATGGGGGCTGCCGGCATGATTGCCATTGCGTTTGTGCTGATTTTTAAATTGGTGCTGCCACCGCCAAGAAAAGATAAGGATTCCTGACAATTCGTTTCCTCGGCATACATGTAAATTTTTTATGGAGGCTAAAGATCTCGTGGCCGAACAAACCATTACGTTGCCGGTAACCGGGATGACCTGCGCCAATTGCGCGGCTAACATCGAGAGAGGGTTAACAAAACTCGAAGGGGTTCAAACCACGAATGTCAATTTTACGACTGAACAGGCGGCTGTCGCATTTGATCCAAAACAGCTTCATGTCAAAGACCTCGTTCAAAACATTCAAGGCTCGGGCTACGCCGTTGCCACCGCCACAGCAGAATTTCCGGTAACCGGAATGACCTGCGCAAACTGTGCGGCTAACATCGAAAGGGCCTTAAACAAAAAAGTTTCCGGTGTGGTTCAGGCCGCCGTGAATTTTGCCACGGAACGGGTATCCGTGGAATATATCCCCGGGGTTTCCAGCATCGACGATATTGTATCGGCCGTTGAAAAGGCCGGTTACGGCGCCATACTTCCGGATGATGCCGCGGAATCCGAAGATGCGGAACAAATCGTACACCGGGCCGAAATCCAAGATCAGACCCGTAAGTTTATCGTCGGTGTGGTGTTTTCCCTGCCCTTGTTTATCATGAGCATGATGCGGGATTTCGGCCTTATCGGCGCCTGGAGCCATGCGCTTTGGGTGAACTGGTTTTTTCTGGGTCTTGCCACACCGGTGCAATTCTACACCGGGTGGGATTATTATGTAAATGGATTTAAAAGCCTTAAAAATATGAGCGCCAATATGGATGTTCTCGTGGCCATGGGTTCATCCATTGCATACTTTTATTCGATATCGGTTCTTTTTTTCCCGATATTCGGGGAACATGTCTATTTCGAGACCTCGGCGGTCATCATTACCCTGATCAAGATGGGAAAAATGCTCGAAGTCCGAACCAAAGGCAAAACCGGCGGCGCCATCAGAAAACTGATCGGACTCCAGCCCAAAACAGCAACCATTGTTCAAAACGGCAAAGAGCAAGAAATTCCTTTATCCCGGGTTCGGCTGGGCGACCGGGTGATCGTTCGGCCGGGCGAGCGGATTCCTGTGGACGGCATTATTTACGAAGGTGAATCTTCGGTGGACGAGTCGATGCTCAGCGGCGAACCGATTCCGGTGGACAAGCATCTCCGGGATCTTGTTGTCGGCGGTACCATCAACGGTGAGGGACTGTTAAAGTTTGAGGCCACCCGAGTTGGAAAGGAAACCGCCCTGGCACAGATCATCAAACTGGTACAGGAAGCCCAGGGGAGCAAAGCCCCCATCCAGGCCGTCGCAGACCGGGTGGCGGCTGTCTTTGTTCCCGGTGTGATTGCCATCGCCTTTATTACCTTTGGATTATGGTGGGGCATTACCGGAGAATTCGTGCCGGCGATGATCCGCCTGGTGGCGGTGCTGGTCATCGCATGTCCCTGCGCCCTCGGTCTTGCGACACCCTCGGCAATTATGGCAGGAACAGGCAAAGGCGCCGAAAAAGGGGTTCTCTTTAAAAGAAGCGAAGCCCTTGAAACCGCAACGAAGCTTAACACCATCGTGCTCGACAAGACCGGAACCATTACCATGGGTAAGCCTGCCGTGGTCGATATTGTCCCCTTAGATGCCGCTCTTGAAAACAACGATCAGGTATTGAGGATCGCGGCTTCCGTGGAGCAGGGTTCGGAACACCCCTTGGGAAAAGCCATCGTTAAAGAAGCAATAACAAGGGGCATCGATCTTTGGGAACCTGAAAATTTCAGGGCACTGCGAGGTTTCGGCGTCGAAGCCAAAATCCAGGGTGAATGGGTAAAAATGGGAAAACCCAAGTGGTTCCACGCGTCAGACATCGATATGGAACCTGCCCAAAAAACCATCGATGCACTCCAGGCACAGGGAAAAACGGTGATGATTCTGGTAAAGGAAGATCAATTGTGCGGCCTTGTCGCGGTGTCGGACACGCTGAAACCGGAATCAAAAGAGGCTGTTGAACAGCTCCATGCACAACACCTCAAAGTGGTCATGCTCACCGGAGACAACTACCAGACCGCCCGGGCCATTGCCTCGGAAGTCAACATCGATGAAATTTTCGCCGAGGTCCGTCCTGAAGAAAAGTCATCCAAAATCAAAGCGCTTCAGGAAAATGGCGAAAAAACCGGCATGGTGGGAGACGGGATCAACGATGCGCCGGCCTTGGCTCAGGCGGATATTGGAATGGCCATCGGAACCGGAACGGATGTTGCCATCGAAACCGGAGATGTCATCTTGTCCGGCGGGAGTTTGACCGGCGTATCCAGGGCCATCCGAATCAGTCGCGCAACCATGGCCACCATCAGGCAGAACCTGTTTTTTGCATTTATTTACAACATCGTCCTTATTCCCGTTGCCGCCGGTATTCTTGCACCTTTTCCTGATGTTCCGTTTTTTTTAAAGCAGCTTCACCCTATATTGGCGGCACTGGCCATGTCTTTCAGCAGCATCTCGGTGGTTTCCAACAGTCTTCGATTGTATCGTGCAGACATACAATAGCGCGGAAGTATCGTCAAAATTCTTTACAAATTGTAAAATAGTTGTATCACATTTTTGCAGATACACTTTTTCACATCCTGAATTCTCGACCATTCACAAAAACAACCGGTTGAATCGATGAATAAAATAAAATTAGGTTTTCGCCGACTTCTTTTTGGAACGAAATTTGCTACTGCTATAATTAACGGTGATTATCGATGCGCCCTGGAAAAACATCGATAAAAATGCAATGTTAAATGTTGCAATCCGGAAACCATGCCATATTTTATGGGAAAGTGGAAATGAATGTCTGATGCGCTAGCGGATCGACAGTGATCCGCATACTCCAACTTACCTTTTAATGAACCCATCCAAAAACACTGCTGACCGTGTCAAGGTATTAAATTAGGCATTTAGTAAGTACAATTTTGAAAGAATACTTTAGAAAAGAGATAAGAATATGAAAAAAATAACCATCTGCTTGCTTACACTTTTGATGACAGTCTTGTGGTCCAAACAGGTGCCCCAGGCCTATGCTTTTGAAGGCAGCGCCGCCCATTATTTCAACCTGGGAATGAAAACCTCATTTGCCTATAAAAAAATCATTTATTTCACCAAGGCCCTGGAGTTGAATCCTCATTTTGCGCAGGCCTACGAAGAACGCGGGCTGAATTATTATTTTCAGGAAAAATGGGACAAGGTCATCCATGATTTTACCCAGTATATCCACCTGGTTCCCAATAAAGCCAATGCCTACCAGATGCTGGGGATGGGGTATCTCAAAATCGGCAACTACCAAAAAGCTATTGTCAATTTCGACAAAGCCCTCGAGTTGAAACCGGAAATGGCGTCCGTGCTCAGCTACCGGGCGGAAGCGTTCCGATTGAACGGTCAACTGGATGAAGCGATTCAGGATGCCACCAAGGCCATCGCCCTCGAAAGCGATCAGCGTATATTGGCCGATGTGTACAGAACCCGAGGCAAAGCATACCAGACATTAGGCAAAAAGAAATTGGCCAACGCCGATTTTAACAAAGCAACCGAAATCGACCCGCGATATGTTCTTTACCGTTATGTATCCAGCTATGCAAGCCTCGAAGATATGAGAAAAGCCGGATTGATCGGCATGATCGGGATTGCGTTTATCTATATCTTCGGCCTGAAATTAAAGCCTCCCGAAAAGGACAGATAATACCATATTTACACACATGCCTATCTGAGAAAAAACGAACAGGCGAGAACCGCAAAGATCACCGCGGCGACATCCGCCGTCAATCCTACAGCCAGCGAGTGTCGAATACGACGGACCTGCACGGCACCGAAATAGACAGCCATAACATAGAAAGTCGTTTCAGTGGACCCCTGAAGTGTTGAAACCAGGTAGCCCGTGTAGCTGTCGGGACCAATACTTGGATCATTGATGATGGAAGCGAGGATGCCGTATGCCCCTGAACCGGAAAAGGGCCGCATCAATGCCATAGGAAGGGCCTCAGCCGGCAGGCCGAAACGACCGGTAACGCCGCCCAGCATGCCCGCAACGGCCTTCATGGCGCCGCTGGCCCTGAGCATGTCCACTGCCACCAGTATGGCGACCAGATATGGAATAATCCGAACAGCCACCTTAAATCCATCCTTGGCGCCTTCAACAAACACCTCATAAACACGCACACGCCGCACCAGACCGAAACCTAAAAACCCGACCATGAGCGCCGGCAGAATCCACGGGGATACCGAACGCCCGTAAACTACAGCAACGGGTATCAATGCCACCAGAGATGCGAGCGCCAGGAGGCTGGCCCATATCGGATAACCGTCGGCCGCCTCATTTAAAGGCATATCTTCTTTATTTTCCAAAGGTGTTTTCAAAACAGTATCACCCGTAACCGGTTTAAGAGGCACAAATCTCTGGTATGTTTTGGCGGCAATAACGGCAACAATGGTGGAACCGATGGTAGCAAATAACGTGGTCGGTAAAATGGCCGCCGGATCGGATGAGCCGGCAGCCGCACGAAGGGCGATCACGCCGGTGGGTAACAGGGTTACGCTGGACGTGTTGATGGCCAAAAACAATGCCATGGCATCGGTGGCTGTACCGCGCTGCGGATTCAGCTTGTCAAGTTCCTGCATGGCCCGGATGCCGAAGGGTGTAGCGGCATTGCCGAGCCCCAGCATATTGGCGGAAAGATTCAGGATCATCGCCCCCATGGCCGGATGGTCTGACGGAACATCGGGAAACAGCCTCACCATCAATGGACGGATCAGTCGTGCCAAAATAGTGAGCATGCCGCCGGCTTCAGCCACTTTCATCAATCCCAAAAACAGGGCCATCACCCCCACCAGACCGATCGCCAGCTCCACGGAACCGCCGGCTGATTTGATCATCGCGGCAGAGAGCGCGGCCATGGGCGACGGAACCCCCTGGACCGGCGCAGAGAAAATTTGCTGCCAGCCTGAAAAGCAGAATGCGCACAGCACCATCAGGATGAAGACGACGTTCATGGTGACGATTCCATATCATCATGACGAATTCCTGGCAAGACGTTAAAAAAAGAACGACATTCGATACACTCTCAGGATACTGTTTGAAACATTAGTGTATCATGATAATGTATCATGAGGATTTTCTTACGTTGCAATTTTACCCGGAAAAAACCTTAACCCATTATAACACATTGTTATATATATTTATTCAATCTAAATGAATCATAGGTAAAATTGGCATAAATTTTGATTTAATGTTATTCTATACATAAAACACCGGATAAATCTGAATACTGCACTATCCGGCGAACCAAACGATGAAAATCAAGTTTCATATATCTTCATTGCAAATCAAAAAGGAAAATGATCATGAAAAATGAAGTTCGTATATGCAAAAATTGTGGGAAAGCCGCAACAGATACCGGCCATCTGTGCGATCCGGTAGAAATGAAGGATACTTACCTTTGCGAGCACTGCGGTCAATCCAGCACAGACCCCAGGCATATCTGCAAGCCAAAACTGCAGCACATCAATTTTGTTTGCATGTCCTGCGGTCGTGTGGCAGAATTACCGGGACAGCTCTGTAACCCAAGGGATATCGTACTCATGGCAAAGGGTGAGCCCCCGACGAAAATTATTTAACGACAAAGCGATTCAAATTTGGATTAGATTAATCCTTATTATAAATATGAAAATTTAAATCATGCGCGGTCTTAACGGTAAAACGTGTCTTTGTCTGGACCTGCCGTTGCTGGAATACCAGGATGCGCTGGATCTTCAGCACCGCCTTGTAAGCGCCAGACAAGGCGGCGTTCTTGAAAACGATATTGTTTTAGTTCTGGAGCACCCTCCTGTATTTACCCTTGGAAGAAGGGGCGACATAGAGAATCTCAAGGTTTCGAAGGCCTTTCTTAAGAAGTTAAATATCCCCGTCATTCAAGTGGAAAGAGGGGGAGATATTACATTCCACGGCCCCGGCCAATTGGTGGTTTATCCCATTATCAATCTTGCCGAAGCCGGACTGAAAATCACCGACTACGTAACGGGTCTTGAAGAAATCATGCTTCGTACGGTTTCAGATTGGAAGATATTTGCCGGTAGGAATGTGCTCAACAGGGGAATCTGGGTGGCGGATAAAAAACTGGGAAGTGTCGGCATCTCCGTTAAACGGAGCGTCTGCTTCCATGGTTGCGCCCTGAACGTCAGCTCGTCGCTGATACCTTTCCAGTGGATCCACCCATGCGGGCTTGTCGATGTCGGCGTTACATCCATGGCCCAGGAGCTATCGAAAACCATCCCCATGAAACGGGTGAGAAAAGCAATGAAACATCATTTCAAATCTGTGTTTGGATTTAACCTGGTTAAATTTGAACCCTCCAAGATGGTTTCCTTCTTAGAAAAATGTATCGACAGGAACATTCTCACGAAGTTGTCGAGGCCGACATGACACAACGTCCTGTTCGAACAGAACATGGGGCAAAACCCATCTGGCTCAAGAAGCGGTTCCCATCCGGCGCCGTCCATGAAGAGGTCGGGGCGCTCATCAGCAAGGCAAAAATTCATACCGTTTGTCAAAAAGCGCAATGCCCCAATATTTGGGAATGCTTTTCCCGTAAGACTGCTACATTTATGATTATGGGGGATCGTTGCACGCGTAACTGTCGATTTTGCGCTGTTGCCCATGGTCCCCGACATCCACCGGACCCCAATGAACCGGTAAGGGTTGCTGAAACGGTCATGCGCCTGAATCTGGATTATGTGGTAATCACATCGGTCACACGGGACGATCTTTCAGACGGCGGGGCTTTTTTCTTTGTCCGAACAATAGATGAAATCCGTAAGAAGGTCCCGGATGCACTCATCGAACTGCTCATTCCGGATCTTCAGGGAAATAAAGAGGCCCTCAAAAGTATTGTCGGCGCCCACCCGAATGTTTTAAATCATAATATAGAGACCGTTCCGCGGCTTTATCCGGTCGTTCGGCCGGAAGCCGTCTACAGACGTTCTCTTGATCTTTTAAAACAGGTGATCGCTTTTGACCCGGATATCGTTACAAAGTCAGGATTAATGCTTGGTCTTGGAGAAAATACCCAGGAGACTCTCGACACGTTGAAGGATCTGCTGAAGACTGGATGCCGATTGCTGACTCTGGGACAATATCTGCAACCAACCAAAGCCCATCTGCCGGTTAAACGCTTTGTTCCTCCTTGGGAATTCGACAACTGGCGCAAAATTGCACTTGAAATGGGCTTTATCGAAGTCGCCTGCGGCCCGTTTGTCCGAAGTTCTTATCGAGCTAAAAAACTATACCGAAGGGTTCGATCGTCTCCAAACCAATCGAATTGAAATGGCATCCTGCCTTGACAACCGTGTTGCAGGCATTAATTTTGTTCAGATGTCGCGCTCGCATTTAAATGAATGTCCAAGGTTTGTTAAGGGTATCGGATTTCGGGACTCACATAAATATTGATAGGGGAGGTAAAATATCATGACGCTTGAACAAAACAATCTTAATCTCGACTTGGATAGAGAAGGATACCTGATTAACTTTGAAGATTGGAACGAAAATGTAGCCTGCGAACTGGCGGATAAGGAAGGGATTTCCCGGGAATGCCCTTTGACCCAGGAAAGAATGGAAATTCTTAAATTCATGAGGGACTATTACAAGAAATTCGAGGCGTTTCCCATACTTCGTGCTGTCTGTAAGAACGTCAAGCAGGACAGGGATTGTCATTACCAGCAATTCCCGGACCCCATTATCGCATGGAAAATCGCCGGACTCCCCAAACCCACCCCGGAGGTTCTCGCAAAAATCAAGCATAACGTCTGATAGGGGGGTAATATTGGCTATATTTTCTGGGCCCGATTTATTCGGGCCTTCTATTTTTCTTTAGTCAACGACCACCCGCGAAGCGGGGAGCTTGAATTTGTCCGCCGTCGACCTTCAAGGGTTTTATACCTATATATAAAACCACCCAATTGTTATGTAATAGTTTACATAACTTTCAAAGCTTTCAATACAATCTCAAACTGCCTGCATATGTCCCATCTTCTATCTATTTGAAATCACCAAGTTAAGCACATTGCTCATATTGAACATGCCGACTTTGCACGAAATTTGCTTGTCAAAAAAATATGGACAGGCATTTATTATCAGATAATGGCGGCAGACGCTCCGGAACTGATCGTCGAAGATATTCCTATACCGTACATATTCCCGAACGCAGATACAGCGAAGAACGCAGACAAAAATCCGACAGACGTAGTAAACAGGCGCTACACGTCACTTCAGACAAAGGGAAGAATTCGGATCAGGGAGTTGCCGTTTGTTGAAGCTTGCGGGCTTTCGGCGCCCCGTCACTTATCCATTAAAGCCCCAAGGCCTCCTTTATCTCATTTTCCTTGAACCCCACGATAACTTTATCGCCGATGATTATGGTCGGAAAAGAGCATTTGGGGTTGAATTTTTTCACGTCCTCCAATATGGCCCGTCGTTCCTCTCCTTCTAAAAGATCAACATCGACAAATTCATACATAACCGTACACTCATTCAAGAGTTTCTTGGTCGATTTACAATGACTGCAAGTGCTCAACGAGTACAGCTTGATCGGTTTTTCAGACATGTGAATATCCTTTTAGATGAATTATTAGAAGCCACCTCAAAAAAGTCTTTTCGTCCTATATCTGCGTTAAGCCCTCGACTCGAGCCCTCAACATACTTGAGTATGCCTGCGGGTTGATTTTCGGCCTCGCCTTGATATCGATCGAAAATCCTAATTTTGAGATAGCTTCTAGATATTTTTTTATCTCACACTTTATTAGATTTTTCAAATTACCATTTATCTATACACAATTAACAAACAAAATCTATAGATGTCGTAATCGAATTTTTAATTGAATGAACTTTAAAAAAAGTAGTTTATTCAAATAGTAACATACTACAACATATAATAATATCTATTTTTATCTTGACAAGAAACCGAAAGGCAATTTAGTATTATTAGTAATCATTATTAATAAGAATCAATCCTATCATTATCACAAAAAAGTCTTTCCGCGAAGGAGGTCAAATGGAAAAAAAGGAACTTACATCGAAGAAAAAAGAGATCAATCCAAAGGATGTCACTATATGTGATGCTACCATACAAATGCTTAAAAAAGCAAAAAGAGACGGCGTAGAGATCGCCTTTGACAGAGCGGCCAACATGAAAGCTTGCCCCATCGGTGCGGATTCAGCATGTTGCAAGCACTGCGCCATGGGCCCCTGTCGGCTGAATGCCAGGGATCCTTACGGAAAGGTCGGCGTTTGCGGCGCGACCATTGACACCATTATGGCTCGAAATTTTGCCCGCATGGTGGCCGCCGGAGGTGCGGCCCATACCGATCACGGCATGAGTATGCTCGATCTTTTCAGAGAGGTTGTAAAAGGGAATATCAAAGATTATGCCATCAAGGATACGATAAAACTAGAAGAAGTGGCAGCGTCCATCGGTATCGAAACCGAAGGGCGGGAAATAAATGATATCGCCATGGATCTGTATGAAGAACTCGAACGCACTTATACGCAGGTGGATGGCGAAATCCCCTTTGCCAAGCGCGTTCCGGAAAAGACCCTGGAAACCTGGCGTAAGCTGGGCATTGTCCCCAGGGGTGCCATGCGTGAAATCATGGAGCTGATGCACCGAAGCCATATGGGCGTGGACCAGCATTATGAAAACATCACCAAACAGTGCAGCCGAACCGCCCTTGCAGACGGCTGGGGTGGATCCATGGTGGCAACGGAAATATCCGATATTCTTTTCGGAACCCCTTCTCCGGTCAGTATAGAAGTGAATATGGGGGTCTTAAAAGAAGACCATGTCAACATCATCGTTCACGGGCACGAACCGAATCTTTTTGAATCCATGCTGGTATCCGTGAATGAACCGACACTCGTTGAAGCCGCCCAAAAAGCCGGGGCCGCAGGCATCAACTTGGTTGGCATGTGCTGCTCAGGCGCAGAAATGCTGGTACGACACGGTATCCCCCATGCCGGCAACTTCATGTCAACGGAAGCGATTTTGGTTACTAATGCCGTGGATGCAATGACGGTGGATGTACAGTGTATCAAACAGGGATTGGCCAAGGTTGCCGAATGTTACGGGACCCATCTCATAACCACAAACCCGAGATGTCATATCGAAGGCGCACAGCATATCGAATTCGATGAACACCATCCGAGTGCCTGCACCGACGAGATCGTGATAAAGGCTATCTCAAGGTTCAAAAACAGAACAGGGGAAATCGAAATTCCGAGAATTAAAAACATCGGTGTTCACGGATTCTCCCATGAGTACATTAACTACATGCTCGGCGGAACTTTTCGAGGATCCTATACACCACTCAATGACAATATCATTAACGGCCGGATCCGGGGAGTTGCCGGTGTGGTGGGATGTACCAACCCAAGAGTTAAACAGGACTGGGTTCATGTGGAACTGGTTAAGGAGTTAATTAAAAATGATATCCTGGTGCTCCAAACCGGGTGTTCCCAGATTGCCCTTGCCAAGGCCGGATTGACAACCCCTGAAGCGGCAATATTTGCAGGCCCCGGATTGCAGGAAGTCTGTGAAACGGTCGGGATGCCGCCGGTTCTGGGTGTCGGTTCTTGCGTAGACAACAGCCGGATTCTTATTGCAGCTTCCGCTATGGTTAAAGAAGGCGGTCTGGGGCATAGCATCGCTGAACTTCCTGCCGCCGGCGCCGCTCCCGAATGGATGAGTGAAAAGGCCATTTGCATCGGTCAGTACTTTGTGGCCTCGGGTGTATTCACCGTTTTCGGGGTAACCTTCCCCATTGTTGAAGAAACAAAGTTCCACAAACTGCTGTTTGACGGACTGGAAAAACAAGGTCTCGGAAAATGGGGCTTTACCGCAGATCCTTATGAAATGGCAGCGATGATGATTGCGCATATCGATAAAAAGCGAAAAGAACTCGGCATCGATAAAGCCAGAGAAAGGGTCTTGATGGATATGGCGGATCGCCGGGCAATGGAAGCTAAATAACAACAGACTTTGCCCGATTCAACTTCGGCAATTAAAAAGGGCTCCCTTTGGGAGCCCTTTTTAATTATAAGCTACCGTTGAAAAGTGTAAGGATGGTCGTTCAAAAAGCGGTACAAAGTGGCCCGGCCCACTCCCAGGCTTCTGGCAGCCTTTGCTTTGTTCCCGCCGGATTTTTCTAGAGCAGCTCTCACGATTTCCTCGTTCAGTTTTTTTGATGCGCCGCGGGAAGAACAGAGGATGCTCTGGTCTCTGAGTTCCATTGGAAGATCTATGGGAGAAATTATATCACCGCTGCAATTAACAATGGCAAACTGAATGGCATTTTGCAGTTCCCGAACATTGCCCGGCCAGTGATATTCCATCATTATGGAAACGGCTTCCCCGGAGATTTTCGGCGGCATGCTGTCATGCATTTCTCCGGCTTCCTTTAAAAAATGATCGACGAGCAGCGGAATATCGTTTCTTCGCTCACGCAGCGGTGGAAGATGTATCGGAATGACATTGAGCCTGTAAAACAAATCCTTTCGAAATGTGCCTTGCTGAACCTCTTTCTTAAGATCCTTGTTGGTGGCGCTGATCACACGGACATTCACGCGAACCGTCTTTTCTCCCCCGACTTTTTCAAACATGCCGTTTTGCAAAAAACGCAACAGTTTAACCTGCATTTGTTTTGAAAGCTCGGCAATTTCGTCAAGGAAAATGGTCCCCTTGTCGGCCAGTTCAAAACGGCCCTTTTTGTCCCGGAGAGCGCCTGAAAAAGCGCCTTTAACATGGCCGAACAGTTCGCTTTCGATTAGGCTTTCCGGAAGGGCCCCGCAATTGATGGGAACAAATGGGGCACCGCTTCTGTGACTTTCATTATGAATGGCTTCGGCAACCAATTCCTTGCCGGTGCCGGTTTCCCCGGAGATGTGGACCGGATAATCATATCCGGCAACATCCTGGATTTGCCGGAAAACCGCCACCATTTTGGCGTCCTTGCCGACAATGCCCGAAAAACTGGCCAGTTCGCGGGCCTTCATGGAAAGGTTTAACATCTCAGTGACATCTGCCAGCGATGCCAGCACCCCGAAATCCCGTCCCTTATTGTCTCTCATCATCGTAACGGACATTTCAATGCGACGGGCTTCACCGCTTTTTGTTACAATATGGTTTAAATATTCTTTTTTATCCTTAAAAGCCGGTGCATTATCGGAAAAAGAACACTGTCCGCCGCAAAAAGGTTCTCCAAAGACCTGGTGACAATCTTTACCCAAAACTTCTTCTCTTTTGTAGCCGGTGATTCTTTCAGCTTCATTATTGAAATAAAAGATGCGGCGGTTCAAATCATGGGCAATGATGCCGATCTTTAGGTTGTCGAGGACACGTTCCAGGTTTTTCTTGTCGGCGATTATTTTCGACAGCATATCTTCTGACATAATGGGCATATATAAGATATCAGTACTTTTTTGTCAAACATGAATCTTAAATGAAAATATTGCTACAGGTTGTCGATATCCATATCGGATCTGATACCGAACCGTGTCAGGACAAAGTCATACTTTACAGGATCATCCGGCGCAAATTGTCTGAACCCGGAAGTAATTTCAAGTGCGGTGCGCATATTCGCCTGCCGGCTTTTGGTAAACCCCAGTTTCAATCCGATCTTATGCATATGTGTGTCCAGAGGAACGATCAGTTTTGAAAGGGCAATCCCTTGCCAGCCGCCCGGATCCACATCGTCTTTTCGAACCATCCACCTTAAAAACAGATTCATTCGTTTACAGGCACTTCCTCTTTGCGGCAAAGCAATGAGATGGCCCGGGGTGCAATTTTCGGCTGTCAGCGCAATTGAAAAAGAGTTGAGGGCAGATATGACGGTCCTGTCATCGTCGTATATCGCTCGGAGGAAACAGTCGTTTAAAGAGCCGTATTGGTCAAGCACGTTTTTGGCGCCCTGCAGCAATCCGGCCAGATGATCCCCTCGGGCAAACCGGTGTGTAAAGTCCTTAAAGGTTTTGCACATGGATGTATGCGTTGAATACTCGAGAAATCGGCAAGGAGACGGTGCCATCCGGTTCAGAACGTACGACACGCTTTTAAGGATTTGGTTAACCCTTCCGTATGCCAGCGAAGATGCAACCAGTCCGGCGATCTCACGGTCTTTGATATCATCGTATCGATGTAAAAATTCGACGGGATCCGGATGGACATATTGATCTTTATTATATTGCCGATACAAATTTTCCAGTTTTCTTTTTATATTTTTGGGACGCATTTTTATTCGGGCTTGTCAAAGACAGGCGCTTTCATATATATTTATCTTGTAACCGTATCACTGTTTAAAATGGATGAATTCGTAAAAAGCCGAATTCATATATTGTGAGGCCCTCTAAACCGCTCGCTTCGGATTGAATTTAGTTTTACAAGGAATTTGAATGAAAGACGAAACAAATAACATACATTCCCTTTTTTGGGAAGAAAAAGAAATTATACTGGTGGGTACGGCACACGTATCTAAGGAGAGCGCTCAACTGGTCGGCGGCGTCATCGAATCAGAAAAACCGGATACGGTCTGTATTGAATTGTGTGAGGCCAGGTATCAATCGATTCGCCAGAAAGAAAAATGGCTGGATACGGACATTATCAAGGTGATTAAAGAAAAAAAATCCTTTTTGCTTTTGTCCAATCTCCTTCTGGCATCCTTTCAAAAACGGATCGCCGACAAATTCGATATTGTGCCCGGCGCCGAGATGATCAAAGCCATCGATGCCGCAGAAGCCGTCGGCGCCCGCATCCATCTGGCCGATAGAAATATTCGCATTACCCTGGCAAAGACCTGGCGTGCCATGGGATTGTGGGGTAAAATCAAACTCCTGTTTCACCTGCTGTTGTCCTTGGGCGAGATCGAAGAAATCACTGAAAAAGACATTGAAAAAATGCAACAACAAGATGTGCTTGAATCGCTTCTTGCCGACGTGGGGAAATCGCTTCCTGTCTTAAGAGATATCTTGATCGACGAAAGGGATCAATACCTGACCCATAAAATCCGAACCGCGCCCGGCCATAAAATTGTGGCGGTTGTGGGAGCCGGCCATGTCCCCGGCATTAAAAAATACTGGAACGAAGAGATCGACATAAACCGTTTGAACCAAATTCCACCGAAAGGAAAATTGTCCGGACTGTTGAAATGGATCATCCCTTTGGGGATCCTTGTCCTTTTCGTATGGGGTTTTTATCATGGCGGAACTCATGTCGGCACGAATATGATCACCTGGTGGATCATGGCAAACGGTATTCTGGCAGGTCTTGGCGCAGCCATTGCGCTGGCTCATCCATTGACAATCTTATCTTCAATCCTGGCCGCTCCGCTGACCTCTTTGAATCCCATGATAGCGGCGGGTTGGGTTTCAGGTCTCGTGGAGGCTGTTTCGCGAAAGCCCAAGGTCAGAGATTTTGAAAACCTGTCCAGTGATATTCTTTCCGTAAAAGGTTTCTGGAAAAACAAGATCACGCGTATTCTTTTGGTGGTGGTTTTTACGAATCTGGGCAGTGCCATCGGCACTTTTGTCGCCATTCCGCTCATGGTAAAAGTATTGTAACCTTGGAAACAATGGTAATGAGGAAGAATATTCGTATCGGCGTATTGATATCCGGCAGCGGGACAAACCTCCAGGCCATCATGAATGCCTGTGAATCCGGAAAAATACCCGGCAGTATCGTATTTATTGGGTCGGATACCTCCCATGCCGCCGGTCTCAAAAGGGGCAAAAGCCATAATATACCGACCTTTGTTGTAGATTACCCGTCCATTATCCGAAACTTCAAAAAAGCACCGCAACAGGTCACCTTGCCCGATGATTTTGATCTTTACGAAATTTTTTCAAAACAAACACTTTTCCCCGCAGATGCAGATGATGCAACCGTGAAAGCTTTCTTTATCCCCAGGGTGATTGCAGAAGCGGCGATCCTTGATAAAATGAAAAATTATTCAATTGATCTTCTGGTGCTGGCCGGTTTTATGCGAAATCTAACCCCCTATTTTATCGACAGGGTGAATACGGTTCCGGGGCATCCTAAAATCATGAATATTCATCCGGCCCTGCTTCCGGCGTTTCCCGGGAATGACGGTTATGGAGATACGTTTCGCTATGGAAGCAAAGTCGGCGGGTGTACGGTACATTTTGTCGATTACGGAGAGGATACGGGCCCGATTATCGGTCAAAAAGCTTATACCATTTCAGAAGATGACACGCTGGAATCCATCAGGGAAAAAGGATTGAAACTGGAATGGTCGCTGTATCCGGAATGTGTCAAACTGTTCGCCGAAGGCCGCCTTAAAACCGTTCGGAAGTCATATGCGCTGAAAAACGGTAAAAAAATGCACAGGACCGTGGTGAAGATATTGCCTTCGCCCGAAGATTAGCGTGTCATTCGTGAAAAAAGAAATTGCGAAGCTGTTGATCCTGGCAACGATGCTTTTGGGGCTGCCGCTTTTGGGCGTCGTTTTCGCGGGTTTTCCGGTGCAAAGATATCTGGAGTTTCCTCCCCACAGCCGCTATGTTCTTCATGCCCCCTTCTCATGGTATGTCTTTACGGGATATGCTCTTTTCATCCTTTTTTGTGCCGTCCCTTTGATCTTTATGGGATTCAAAAATTACACGCCAATACGCATCAAGCCATTGCCCTCACACGCGTTTCCCTGGTGGGGTATTCTGGGTGTTTTCACCGGCATCGCGACTTGGATATTGGCATGGACTAGATTTTCCTGGTTTATCGAATTTCAACCCCATACCTTTACCCCCCTGTGGCTCTCATATATCCTGGTCATCAACGGATTTTGCCGGAAAAGAACCGGACGCTGCATGATGACCGGCAGTCCCGAATTTTTCCTCCTGCTTTTTCCCTTGAGCGCCGGGTTCTGGTGGTTTTTTGAATACCTGAATCGCTTCGTTCAGAACTGGCATTACACGGGGATTCATTTTAGTTCATGGGAATATTTTTGGCATGCAACCCTTTCCTTTTCCACCGTATTGCCGGCGGTTATGGGAACACGTGACGTAATGAAAACGTATTCATGGATTCGACCGGCGTTTGATAACCTTAACCCTGTTAAATGCCCCAATGACAAATTGTTGGCGGGTTTCGCCCTTGTCATATCCGGCATCAGCCTTACCGGCATCGGCGTATGGCCGAATTACCTTTTCTCTTTGTTGTGGGTCTCCCCGCTGATCATCATCGTTTCACTTCAAACCTTGATGGGAGAAAAGCATATATTTTCTGAAATGGCCGCCGGCCATTGGAGCCCGGTGATATCAGCCGTGGCTGCTGCCCTCTTTTGCGGATTTTTCTGGGAAATGTGGAACTATTACAGCCTGGCCAAGTGGCAATACAGCATTCCGTTTGTTAACCGCTTCAAACTATTTGAAATGCCGATTCTTGGATACGCAGGATACCTGCCATTTGGTCTGGAATGTGCCGTAATTGAAGATTTGGCAAAACGCTGGATAAAAAAATGAAGTTCTCCCATTTCCCGTTCCTGAGGCGGAAATCGTCGGGCGAGTATCAGATGGTGATCGATAACCTGTGAATTCTGAACAGGCAGTCAATGTTTAAACATTTTTCAATAGCTTCCATGTTCCTTTCTCATCTTATCAGTTGTCAAACTCCCGCAGCTTCAAATTTTTCCTTGCATGGAGATCTGAACCAAAGGTATACCCTGAACACATAAAAACAACGCATTGAATATCAGCGGGTGCTTAATTTGAAAAACCACAGACTCGACAGAACCAGACTTTTTTTCGGCGCAGCCAGCGGCATTTTACTGACATTGTCTTTCCCGAAAACCGGTATTTCTTTTTTGGCCTGGTTTGCGTTGGTGCCTTTGTTAGCCGCATCGAGAAATCTTTCTTTAAAAAACAGTTTTTTTCTCGGTCTGCTGGCCGGGTTGGCTCACTATCTCACGCTTATCTACTGGCTGGCCCACACCATGACGATTTATGGACACCTTTCCTTTTACATAAGCCTGCCGATTCTTTTCCTGTTATCATTCTATTTGGCGCTTTTCATTGCCATGTTTTCAATGACCGTCACCCGGCTGTGCGCAACGCCTATTTCTCTTTTCTTCATTGCGCCGTCGATCTGGGTTTCGCTGGAATACATTCGTTCGTTTCTTTTCACGGGTTTTCCGTGGGAGCTTTTGGGATATTCGCAATTTAATATGCTGAATATCATTCAAATATCGGATATATTCGGTGTTTATGGGGTCTCTTTTTGTATTGTGATGGTAAATGCAACCCTCTTATTGATATATCTTGCACTGACAGGCAAAAACGGGGGGGAAAAAAGTATTGGGATCAAACAGGCAGCCACGGCAACAGCGGCTGTTGCTGTAATACTTGTCGCTGTGTGGGGTTACGGCGTACAGCAGATACACAGGATCCATGAACAGATCGTCAAATCTCCATCCATTAAAGCCGCTATCATCCAGGGAAACATTGATCAGGCCAAAAAATGGGATCCGGCTTTTCAGCGGTCATCAACTTTAAAATATATTCGTCTTTCATTGCTTACAAAAAACTTTAAACCGGATCTGGTTGTTTGGCCGGAGACGGCGACACCTTTTTATTTCACCAGAAATCTTGAACTGTCCAAACTGGTTCTAGCGGGAATTCGAGAAACCGGCACGGATTTTCTAATCGGCAGTCCGGCATTCAACGTTAAGGATAACAAGATCGAATATTTTAACAGTGCTTTTCTTGTCGATGCCGCCGGAAAGGTAATGGGCCGGTATGACAAATCCCATCTCGTACCTTTCGGAGAGTATGTTCCCCTTAAAAAATGGCTTCCGTTTGTGGGGAAAATGGTAGAAGGTGTCGGAGACTTTCGGGCCGGCGAAAAAGGACGAACCCTGAAATGGAAAAACTTCAGAATCGGGGTGCTGATCTGCTACGAAGTGATCTTCCCGCCCCTTGCCCGAGCTATGGTTCGAAACCATGCGTCGATTTTGATCAATATCACCAATGATGCATGGTACGGAAAATCCAGCGCACCCTTTCAGCATTTTTCCATGGCGATTTTCAGGGCCGTCGAAAACCGGAGATCTCTGGTACGAGCAGCAAATACCGGAATCAGCGGCTTTATAGATCCCTCCGGCAGGATCATTGAATCCACCGGTCTTTTTAAAAATGCAGTTATCACCCAAAATGTACCTTTGCTCGATGCGGAAACGTTTTATACAAGATTCGGAGATGTGTTTGCAATGACATGTTTGGGGATTGCCGTGTTATTTATATTGTTCCGGCTGTTTAAATTCCGGATACATTCCTAAAAAAATATTGAAGGGGACTGACGGACTTGCAAAAAAGTCAAAAAATAGCCCTTTTACGAATTCAAAGCTATTGAAACATATCGAAAACAGCATTATAATCGCTTTTCAATCGAACCATTTAAACTTAACGAGCAAAGCACATAAAATATCCGTCAAAGGAGGCAACCCATGAGTATTGAAATCAAAGAAAATATAAAGGTGCTGTATGAAAAATTAGAAAAGATTAAGGACTATCTTTGACCTCCCTGCAAAAGAACATCGGCTGAAAGAAATCGAAAGCCGGATCGCCAAAAAAAAATTTTGGGATGACCCTGAATCCGGTAAATCCGTATTAAAAGAACGAACCTCGATTTCCGGGACCATCAATAGATTTAATGAACTCTATAAAGAGTTGGAAGAGAGTGAAATCCTGTTTGATCTCGGCTTGGAGGAATCGGATTCAGACACGGTAGATGAAGCCGCCCGCCAAATTCGACAGCTTGAAAAACAAATAAAAAAATATTCCGTTGATTTGACCCTCGATCAGGAAGACGATTCGAACAACGCCATCGTTTCCATCAACGCAGGAGCAGGCGGCACAGAAGCCCAGGACTGGGCTGAAATGCTCTTTCGAATGTATTTGCGGTGGATCGATCAAAAAGGATTTAAAAGCAGTATCATCGATTTTCAGCCGGGTGATGAAGCAGGAATAAAAAGCGTTACATTTACCGGTGTCGGAAATTACGCATACGGATACTTAAAAACGGAAACCGGCGTTCATCGACTGGTGAGAATTTCACCGTTTAATGCCAGCGGGAAAAGGCATACTTCCTTTGCCTCAGTGTTTGTCTACCCCGAACTAAACAATGAAATCGTCGTCGATATCGCCGATAAAGATCTGAGAATCGATGTTTACAGAGCCAGCGGCGCCGGGGGTCAGCATGTCAACAAAACCAGCAGTGCCGTGCGCATCACGCATCTGCCCAGCGGAATCGTTGTGCAGTGCCAGCAAGAAAAATCGCAGCACCGAAATAAAGACCTGGCGCTTAAAGTTCTAAAAGCCAGACTGTATCAGCTCGAAAAGCAAAAGCAGGATGAAAAACAACAAGAAATGCATGCCGGCAAGGATGAAATTGCCTGGGGGAGCCAAATTCGTTCATATGTCATGCACCCCTATCAAATGGTCAAGGATCACCGCATTAACCTGGAAATAGGTAATATCAACAGTGTTCTTGACGGTAACCTCGATCCGTTTATCGAAGGCGTGCTGCTCTCGGACAAATCTTAACGGGGACATCCTGTTTTCAAACCCGCAGAAAATCGTTTAAAATTAATTTATGAACCCTTTAGACATCATCGCCAAATTTTATGATCCCGGCTCAAAGTCCTATCAAATCCTTGTCAAACACGGGCGGCAGGTGGCCGATAAAGCCATCGAAGCGGCAATGAAGGTTTCTCACCTTGAACCGGATCTTAATTTTATCAAAGAAGCTGCCATGCTGCACGATATTGGAATTTTTGAAACCGACACCCCAGAGCTCGGGTGCACAGGGAAACACCCCTATGTCTGCCATGGTTTTTTGGGGAGAAAGATTTTGGATAAC
>JAJDND010000029.1 GCA_022340885.1 Desulfobacterales bacterium
GGACTCTTTAATAAAAGTGTTCAGTGTTCGGTGTTCAGCGTTCAGAATCTGAACTCTGAACGCCGATATCGGGCGAAAAGACTTTTTTGGGGTGGCTTCCAATATCTTTATGACACGATGTGGCATTATCGTCAACAATTATATGTTTCTGTTGACAAAATCCCACAATGTAACATATATGATTAATTGCTAACATTTACCAAAAGCGATATTTATCGCTTTTTGAATTTCAAACACATCAGCCGTTTGAAATCTGTGTGTTTATATTAGAAGCGCAATGGGCATCGATAAAGAAAAAGAATATTTGCTTAAGGCGATCGGCGCTTTTCAAAGAAGATTTATTGTCGTTTCGCCTAAATTCAAAATTCTGGCTGCCAACTGCAGGTTAAATGGTACAGCGGAATCCGAAGTCATTGGGAAATGCTGCCACCTGATATTTTATGACCGGCAGGAGCCTTGTGATAACTGTGCGGTCAAAGAGGCCATAGCAAAGCGTAAACCCACCCTCATGCCCAAACCGCAAAACACTTTGGATCTGGACGAAATGCCGTGTTATTTTGCGTATCCCATCTACTCAGGTGATGAGATCGAAGCCTATGTCAGCATGGATTTTGACCTCCCCACCCGTGGAGGGCTGGAAGAAAAACTGCATCGTTCCAATGCGTTTTTACGAAATCTCATTTTCAGTGCGGTAGATGGCGTCATCGCATCGGATATCGCCGGAAAGGTTCTCATCTTTAATGATGCCGCCACCAAGGTTTTCGGTTATTCGGTGGATGAGGCGCTCCTCTATCTCAATGTTCGTGATATTTACCCCGACAACAAGGCCTATGAGGTGATGCGAAATCTTCGAAGCGACCAATACGGCGGCAAAGGAAAACTTCAATCCTATCAGGTCGATATCATCAGCAAAAACAAGGAAATTATTCCCATTTTTTTAAACGCCGCCATCGTTTACGAAAATGAAAAGGAGGTGGCCACCATCGGTTTTTTCCACGATCTTCGGGAAGAGCTTCGAATGAAAGAAGAGCTTGGAAAAACTCAGCTTCAACTGCTGCAGGCCGAAAAAATGTCTTCCCTCGGGAAACTGGCGGCCGGAGTGGCTCATCAGCTCAACAATCCACTCGGCGGAATTACGCTGTTTACCAAACTCATCCTCGAAGAATATGATCTTGAAGACGGGGCCAAAGAAGACCTGAATAGAATTTTACGGGACGCCAAACGATGCCGGGACACCGTAAAAGAACTCCTTGAGTTCACCCGACAGACACGGCAACTGATGCGTCCCCATGATATCAACCGTTCCCTCACACGAACCCTTTTTTTATTGGAAAGTCAAACCCTGTTTCACAACATCGAGATCGTAAAAGAACTGGATGCATCACTCCCCCCTGTTCTTTCGGACATTCAGCAGTTGTATCACTTGTTCATGAACATCATTCTCAATGCAGCCCAGGCCATGGAGGGAAAGGGAATGCTGACGATTAAGAGTTATTTGCTGCCGGATGGCGACAAGGTCTGTATTGAGATATCCGATACCGGACCGGGGATATCCAGTGAAAATCTGCCCCACATTTTCGAACCGTTTTTCACCACCAAAGAAGAAGGCAAAGGAACCGGTTTGGGGCTTAGCCTGGCTTACCGAATCGTACAAAATCATGGCGGCAGTATCCAAGCGGATAGTGTCCCCGGAAACGGAACGACATTTACGATTGTGCTTCCCGTTGGATCTAAAAAAACATAAGCATTTGGTTTCTTGAAAAAGGAGAAGAAAGTGGAAACAGCATCCGGCGCAACAGTAATGGTTGTTGATGATGAACAGGATATTCGCGACGCATCCGAACGCATCCTCAATCGCGCCGGTTTTCAGGCCTTGAAAGCATCCGGGGGGGACGAAGCTCTGGATATTTTGGAAAAGGAAAGAATTGACATCGTGCTGCTGGACCTGAAGATGCCGGGAATGGACGGACTGGAGGTTTTAAAACGGATTCGTCAGCTCAGCGAAACCATTCAGGTCATCGTGATCACAGGATATGCCACGGTGGAAACCGCCATTGAAGCCATGAAAAAAGGGGCCTATGATTTCATTCCAAAACCTTTTGAGCCGGACCAGCTTAGAATCGTCGTCAATCGCGCCTGGGAAAAAATTCGCTTTATCCAGGAAGCCCATCGGCTCGAGCAGGAAAGGAGCAGAACGCTGTATGATCTGGATACGGAAAAAAGCCGTATCCGAACGATTATAGAATCGTTTCCCAGCGGCGTCGTGGTGATCGATCCCAAAGGGCATGTCGTATTGATGAACCCCGCGTTCAAAAAGCTCATCGGGCTCGATCCCGGCGTAACACCCGGGCGCCCTATAAAAGACTATTTGCCGAATTCAGAGGTTTGCCGGATGGCCCTGGAAATATCCCAGGGGAAACATGTGGATTTCGACGACATTCCGAACCTCGAGTTTTCTCTCGGAGATAACAGATATATAATGGCCAGAGGACGACCGGTTTTGGGTCAAAAAAAAGAATGTCTCGGAGCAATTTTGAATCTTGTCGATATTACCAGCATGAGACTTCTGGATCAGCTTAAATCGGAATTCGTAGCAAAGGTTTCACACGAATTGCGATCCCCTTTGTCCACCATCCACGAACAATTGGCCATTGTGATTCGAGACATGGTGGGAGAGGAGACGATACAGGACCAGCATATTCTTGCCAGAGCCCGGGAAAAAACAAAGGGATTGATTTCATTGATCGGAGATCTGCTCGATTTATCCCGTATCGAAGAAGGAATTATATGTCATGAACCCCAGCCGGTTCGCCTGGATGAGCTTTTAAAAAATATCATCGACTTTTTAAAACCCTCGGCTCAAAAAAAGAACCAGTCGCTGACTCTTTCGCTTCCGGAACAAGCGCTTCCCGAACTCGTTGCCGATCCCATCGCCCTTGAAAGTATTTTTGGGAATCTCATCACCAACGCCATCAATTATACCCAGGACGGCGGGGAAATCAACGTCACAGCGGATATGGCGGGAATCAATATTCGTATACGGGTAAAAGACAATGGATTCGGTATCGCGGATAAATACCTGGATAAAATCTTTGAAAGATTTTACAGGGTCAAGGATGACAAGACCCGTTACATCACCGGGACGGGCCTTGGGCTGCCCATCGTCAAGGGTCTTCTCGATTCCATCGGCGGAATCATCGATGTCGAGAGCGAGTTCGGAAAAGGGAGTGTATTTACAGTTTTAATCCCAGTCAAGCTTTGAAAACTTACAAATTCTCATTCAACGCTTTTAAAAATTCTTCGGGCGGAACCTGAATGCCCGTCCAGAGCGCCAGGGTCCGCCTGGACTGATAGGCAAGGGACGACAGACCGTCCATGAACCGTGACCCGATTCGCCGGGCCAGATCCTGCCAGAAATTATTGTTGCGACCGTAATTCAGATCGACGACCATTTCACAATTCTTTAAAGAAAGTTTTTCAAGCAACGCCGCCATGTCTGATGATTCATCCGGACTTGAAACAGAGGTGGCGTTGACCACGATGTCGACAGTCGGCGTTCGATCCGAAAGATCCTCCGGCCCCATGGCTTCTCCCCCGAAACGATCCACGATTTGAAGGGTTTTGTCTCTATCTCGGCCGACCACGAAAATAGAGGTTGTTCTCAGCCAGTTTAAAATAAATACAATGGCCCTGGCCGCCCCGCCGGTGCCGAAAACAAGGGCGGATTTGCCTTCCACTTCGAACCCCGAATCATTCAGCGCATCCATGAAACCGATGGCGTTGGTATTGTACCCTTTGAGATTATCGCCGCTGCGGACGATGGTATTGATGGCACCGATAATGTTCGCGCCTTCCGAAAGAACGTCCAAATGGGGTATAACTTTCTCTTTGAACGGTATGGTGATGCTCGCACCGGCAATATTTAACACCCTTATGCTTTGCATTGCAGAACCGATCCGGAGCGGGTCAACGTTGAAAGGGACATAGACCGCTTTGAGTCCGATCCGTTTTAGAACCGTAGAAAATATGATCGGCGACTTTGAACGCATGACCCGTTCATCGCCCAGTATGCAATATACCTGCATGCCACATCTTTTCAGTATTTATAGACTTGTTAGACAAAAAAACCCCCTCCGGTTTTCCAGGGCAGGTCTGTTAAGGAAAAAACCGGTTATAAACCGAACTCGGCCAAATCCGGCCCGAGATATTCCCGTTCATTTTCACCGAGAATCCCGAGGGACAGGCATATGATGGTCCATAAATGCGTGGTATGATAATTCCCGCCGTAATGTTCTTTGAGGTCGTGGATCTGAGCATGGCAGTTATGGCAGGGAGTCAGGCAGTAATCGGCCCCGGTTTCTATGATTTGTTCAAATTTTCGCCTGCCGTAATATCGCCGGGCTTCCGGAAACCCGGACTGAAGATAACCGCCCCCGCCCCCGCAGCAGTAGTTGTTGGATCTATTAGGCTGCATGTCCACGAAGTTCTCTTCGCCCACAACCGATTTGACAACATACCGCATATCTTCGGCCACCGCGTCACCGAAGCTTTTTCGAACCAGTTGGCACGGATCCTGGACCGTGAATTTGATCTTCAGATCTTTGTTCCAGTCGGAGTTGACTTTCAGCTTTCCTTCACGGATCCACTGGGCATAGTATTGAATGATGCTTTTGCATTCAAAATTGTGTTCGATATTGAATCGTTGCAGTCCGACCCGGACCGCAAAAAGTTCGTGCCCTCACTCGGTATTGAGCCAGACTTTGCATTTGAGATTATCAACGGCCTTGGCTTTGACCCGGACGATCTTCTCCCAGTTTTCCAGATCCGCACAGAACAGGCAGTAGTTTTCCGCGGCCCATCCTTTGGACCCATACGTCCAGTCTGCGCCAACCAGATGTAATATTTTCCAAAGCGGCACCATTTCATCCGGTTCGGTGACCGGCTCGCGGGAGTTCTGGTTCAAAAAGAAATAGGCCCCTTCTTTGTCCATGGGCACCTGAAGATCCTGGAAGCCGTCCTGAATATCCCGAGCTTCTTCTGCAACATCTTCAACAACAAATCGCCAGTCTTCTTCGGTGGCGCCCATGGCGCTGCAGGTATCGTTTTTCAGCGCCATCTCGCAAGATCCCCGGATTCCTTTGGGCTGGTCTGCTTTGGGCCAGTTGCTGCGAATGTTGAATATCAGCGCGGCGATGTCGATCTTCATGGGGCAGGCATACGTGCATCGGGTACACATGGTGCACATCCATGCCCAGTTCGAATTTACGATCTCCTCGTCAAGCCCGAGAGACGCCATTCGTAGAAATTTTCTGGGATCCATATCTTCCAGACCCGAGGCCGGACAGCCTGAAGAACAAAGGCCGCAGGTTAGACAAAGATTCAGGTTCCCGCCTTCGGGCAATAGCGACATCACATGGTCTTTAAACGTGCTGTTCTTCTTCCCTTTAATCTCGATAATCCCGGATGGCATTATCCCCTCCTTTGAGTCAACTACCACCCGCAAAGTGAGTGGCTTGAATTTTCGGCCATAGGCCGAAAAGGCAAAAGCACGCCAGTGCTTTCGACGTTGAGCTTGCATCCGGGTGCGAAGCACCCGGTTTGTTTTGCAAGAATTAAAGATCGACGATGTGAAACACAGGCACTGGATACCGCCCATCTTCAATTGAGAATTTCCGTTGCAAACACATCAGACGGCTTCAACCGCTCGATCAGCCCAGCAGCCGTTTAATGCTTTCCGAGATTTGCTCCGCCGACGCAGGTTTGGCAATATAGTCGTCCGCTTCCGTGGCCATCCCATCCCGGTGGGTATATCGCGTCGATGTGACATGCGATGCAACGGCCGTCAAAAGGATGACGGGGATATTGCAGCACTTGTCATCGGCTTTTAGTTTTTTACACACCTCGTATCCGTCCATTTCAGGCATCATCACATCCAGGACAATGGCATCCGGCGGGTTGGCCTGAACTTTCTCCAGCCCTTCGATACCATTATAAGCCAGCTCGACTTCAAAGCCCTCTTTTTCCAATTGGCCCTGAACAATCGAGCAGAAATCGGGCTCGTCATCGACGACTAAAATTCTTCTTTTTTCACTCATTTTAAGCCTCCTTGATATTGGCACCAGTCATTTGTCATTGACCTTTTGCCCTTTTAAACGATGATCTTCAACGCGCGTATTTGGAACGTTGCGCATTGTTTTGAATTTAAAACAACGGTGTTTCACCGGCGTACGTTTTCAGGCGGCCTGACGCCGAATCCCCATACGCCGAATGGTTACGCTGAGCCCGGCCTGGGATAAAGACCCGATTTTTCCACGATTTCAGGAACCTTGTCCTCCCACTCTATGGCCATGACATGAAAGCCGTGTACCCCTTCTACCTCTTTCAGCCGCTGAATGGTTTCAATGCAGATTTTGATGCCTTCCTCGGGCTGTTTTTCTTTGGGAGTATCGGCCATTCGTTTGACCATTTCATCCGGCACTTCGATCCCCGGCACCCTGTTTTTCATGTACCGCGCCATTCCGGCGGATTTAAACGGCGTTACACCGGCCAGAATATAGACTTTATCCAGCAGTCCGCGATCACCGGCCATTTTTATCCAGAGTTCGAATTTATCGATGTCATATATGCACTGGGTCTGTATAAATTCGACCCCTGCGCTGATTTTTTTGGCCAGCCGGGGAACTCTGATTTCAAACGGATCGGCAAAAGGATTCGCCGCAGCCCCCACAAACATCTGCGGCGGACGGCTGATATCGTCTCCTCCCAAAAATTTTCCCTCGTCCCGCATATGCCGCACAGTTTGTATCAACTGCATGGAGTCGATATCATGGACATTCTGTCCCGTGGGGCAGTCGCCGAAACTCTGGTGATCCCCGGAAAGGCAAAGAATATTGAATATGTCAAAGGAAGCGGCGCCGAGGATATCGCTCTGAAGCGCAATTCGGTTTCGATCGCGGGTCACCATCTGCAGCACCGGTTCAAGCCCCATGAGCTTGAGGCGTATACATGCGGCCAGACTGCACATACGGGTAACCGACGTCTGGTTGTCGGTAATATTGATGGCGTCCACATGATCCTTGATCATATCGGCTTTTTTAATGATCACCTCGGGATCACTTCCGCGGGGGGGGCCGCATTCGGAGGTAACGGCCATGTGGCCGGCGGCCAGCATCTTCTCCAGCTTGCTTGGTGTCTTTGCTTTCATTCCTGTACATCCTCCCTGACAACTTTTCTGGGTCCCCCGGCCCTGTCGAAGGACCAGTCTTTTAAAGCGCAGATCTTTTCGTAATCATCGAGCCGGTCGAGTGCCTTGAGACGATCAATAATCAATTGCCAGGCACAATCGATGTCTTTGTTTATTTCGCAACTGCCGCGGACGGAACCACCGCACGGACCGTTCAGAAGCCGTTTTGCACAGCGGGAAACCGGGCAGATCCCGCCGGTGCTTGCCAAAATGCACTGGCCGCAGGCCTGACACCGCTCCGTCCATAAGCCCCGTTTCTCGGTAACGCCCAAAAAACAGGTGTTCACGCCGGGGTAGACCGGCGTATCGTGATATTTTTCGGCCATAAACTGGACCCCGACGCCGCACGCAATGGAAACAACGGCATCATACTGATCCATCCTGTCCCGGATTTCTTCAAGATATTCATGATCGCACTGCCGTTCCAATGTCACTTCATCGATTGTGACATTGCGTCCCTGGTTTAAAAAATACATTCTAAGGGCCGAAGCCAGAACCCCGACTTCCTTCTTTCCGCCCGCCTCACAGACCGTCACACACTCATTGCAACCAAGTATCAGAATTTTTTCATGTTCTTTTATTTCTTCTATAATTTCTTCGATGGGTTTTTTGTCGGCGACAATCATAAGACCTCTCTTTCAATAAATATTTAATCTTGCTTGAAGCGCTGATCGGCGCGAAAATTCAAATTGTCCCAAGGTTATAGACGTTCAATGGGTTTATGCGGCCCTGTGTTTGGCCCGTTTAATGGGATTGGGTCCCAGATTTCGGATTCTTTCATCCATTTCAACGGCGATCTGTGCAAAACGGGGTCCTTCGCTGGATGAAAGGTTATACATCTGCACGCGCTCTCCGCCCATACCGATGACATCCAGAATATGTCGGGCCTGCTCGACCCGTTTTCTGGCTCTGAGGTTACCGCTGTTGTAATGGCAATCTCCTTCCATACACCCCACCGCATAGACGCCGTCCGCTCCTTTTTCAAAGGCGTGGAGGATATGAAGGACATCCAGTTTCCCGGTGCAGGGTAGAAGAATGATTTTAATATCCGTCGGATATTGCAGTCTCATGGAACCTGCCAGGTCCGCTGCCGTATAGCCTCAGAAACTGCAGCAAAACGCAATGATGATCGGTTCGAAATCTTCTGTCATCATACCCCCCTTCGGATGGATGATTTATGATTGTTGATTGTTGATTGACGATTCACATCCATTTTACAAAACGCCTTCGAGCAGCGCATCGACCTTGCTCAAAATCTGAACGTCTTCGTACCAATTGAGTTCAATGGCTTTGGCCGGGCATTCCGCCGCGCAAACACCGCATCCGTGGCATAAGGCGATATCGATTTCGCTGACGCCGTCCGGGTTGATCCTCGGCACCTGGTAGGGACAGGACCGGACACAAATCAAACATGACGCACAGAGGTCTGCATTGACCTGCGCCGTAACCGCCGACAGCGTCAATTGCGGTTGAGATAAAAATGTCGTGGCCCTGGAAGCCGCAGCAAATGCCTGCGAAATCGATTCATGCACCAGCTTGGGACTGTGGGCGGTGCCGCAGACAAAAATGCCTTCCGTTGCCATGTCCACCGGTCTCAGCTTGACATGGGCTTCCATAAAATGCCCCTCGGCTGTTCTGGCCAGTTTTACGATGGACGCGAGTTCTTCGGTATCTTCGGCCACCATCCCAGCGCTCAGGGCCAGCAGATCCGCATCGACGCGAAGGGTGCGGCCCAGAAGGGGATCCTTGAAGGTGACCCCCACCCCCTTCTCCGACGGTGTCACGGTCGGCGGATCTTCGGGGCTGTACCGGGTAAAAATAACACCCTGTTTCCTTGCCTCGGTATAATAGTCTTCCAAAAGACCGTATGTCCTGATATCCCGGTACAGGATGAAGACATCGGCATCCGGCTTGAGCTTTTTAATGTGAAGTGCGTTCTTGACGGCGCTCTGGCAGCAAATCCTGGAGCAGTTCGGATTTTTTTCGTTTCTGGATCCGACACACTGGATCATGACCACCCGCTCAAGATTTTCAGCGCCTTTTTCTTTCAGCCGCTGAGCCAGTTCGATCTGGGTCATGACATTTTCGTTTTCTTGGTAAAGAAATTCGTCCGGCCGGTATTCCGTTGCACCGGTGGCCAGAACAACGACGCCGTGATCGATCTTTCGTTCATACATACCCGGGCCCACCAGCACTTCGGTGGTAAAATTCCCCTTGAATCCGGAAAAGCCGACGATCAGAGACCGGGTCAGCACCTGGATATCCGGATGGGACGTGACCGTTTCAATCAGTTGTTCAAGGTACGTTCCGATGTCCCGGCCTTCGATGGTTGTCGTGAGGCGGTTGGCCATGCCGCCGAGCGCTTTTTCCTTTTCGACCAGCACCACGGGAAAGCCTTGATCGGCCAGGCCCAGCGCGGCATTCATCCCGGCCACTCCCCCGCCGATTACCAGCGCCCTTTGGATCACCGGAATCTTTTTTTCGTGCAGCGGATGAAGCGTCCCGGCACGGGCGACCGCCATTCGAATCAGATGTTTGGCCTTTTCCGTCGCTTTTTCCGGAGCGTCGGAATGGACCCATGAACCCTGATTCCGTATGTTGGCCATTTCAAAAAGATATTTGTTCAAACCGCATGCTTCGAGGGTGTCCATGAAGATGGCCTCGTGGGTTTTCGGGGTGCATGCCGCCACCACGATCCGGTTGAGGCTGTTTTCTTTAATGATTTCTTTCATCTGTTCCTGGGAATCCTGGGAACAGGTGAAGAGATTTTGTCCGGCATAGGCCACATAGGGAAGGGTCTTGGCGTATTCCTGCACGCCGTTGACATCGACAACGCCGGCAATATTAATGCCGCAGTTGCAGACAAAGACACCGACGCGCGGTTCTTGGCCGGTCACGTCGATTTCTTCAGGGATTTCCACGCTCACCGTCCGGGTGTTGCGGACCGCGTTTAAAAATCCCCCGGCAAGACATGCCGCGGCGCTGGCTTCGGTGACAGAACTCGGAATATCTTTGGGTTCTTGAAAAACACCGCAGGCGTATACCCCCGGACGGGATGTTTCAACCGGCGCAAAAGGTTGCGTCACCGCAAAGTTGTATTTGTTCAGATCAACCTTCAATCGCCCGGCCAGATCAGCCGTCGATTCGGAAATCTTGAGGCCCACCGAGAGAACGACCATGTCGAAAATCTCCTCATGGAGCTGTCCGTCGGTGTCCACATACCGAAGGCGAAGATCTTTGTTTTCTCCGATTTCATCAATGGTATGAACCCGGGCGTTGACAAACCGGATGCCGGCCTTGTCTCTTGCCCGCAGATAGTATTTTTCATAATCTTTTCCGAATGTCCGGATATCCATGTTAAAAATGGCACAATCCAGATTTCCGCCGGCGTGCTCTTTTGCCACCATCGAATCCTTGATGGCATACATGCAGCAAACCGAGGAGCAGTATCCGTTGCCGCATTTGTTGGTATCACGGGATCCGATGCACTGGAGCCAGGCGATCTTTTCCGGTTCTTTCTGATCGGACGGCCGGACTAGATGTCCCATCGTGGGGCCCGAAGCGCTGAGAATACGTTCGAATTCCAAACTTGTCAGAACGTTGGGATTGCTTTTGTAATGATAAAACTGTTCCAGTCCCGAAGGGTCGAAGGGTTCGCTGCCCGGGCATAGAATCACGGAACCGACCTCGATATCTTTTTCGACCGGTACCTGGCTGTGATCGATGGCTTCCGCCAGGCATGCATCCACGCATTGATAACATTCACTGCAATAACCGCAGTTCAAGCATCGTCCAGCCTCCCGGCGGCCCGAATCCTCGTCAAAACCCAGTTCCACCTCTTTGAAATTGCCTTGGCGATGTTCTACCGGCAGTTCCGGCATTGTTGGCCTTAAAATTTTAGGCTCATCATCCGGAATCGGACGATAACGGGCATCCTTGGCCGGCTCAGGCTCTCTTCCCCGGGTCATATCGAGTCCGTCAAAATACCTCACCATCGATTCCGCCGCTTCCCGGCCGGCGGCAATGGCGGCGATGGCAATTCCGGGACCGGTTTGCAGGTCGCCGCCGCCAAAAACACCCTCACGATTTGTTGCGAAGGTGACGGCATCCGTCTCCAGTGTTCCCCAGCGCGAAAAATTCAGTCCGGTGAGATTTTCGATGGACGACAGGTCCGGTTGCTGTCCGATGGCGGCAACCAGTTGATCGATTTCAATATCATATTCGCTGCCTGGAACGGGAATCGGCCGTCTTCGGCCGGATGAATCCGGCTCGCCCAGTTCCATTCGTATGCATCTGAGTCCGACGACACTGCCGTCATGGATCAGTATTTCCTGGGGCGCCGAAAGATAGGTTATCTTAACGCCCTCGGCCTCGGCCGCCTGAATCTCTTCTTCCCATGCGGGCATTTCAGTACGGGTTCGCCGGTAAATGATATTCACCTCATCGGCACCCAGACGAACCGCCGACCTCGAAACGTCAATGGCCACGTTTCCGCCGCCGATGATGGCCACCTTTTTCCCCACCTCTGTCTTTCCGGTGAGATTGGCTTCTCTTAAAAAGTCGACACCCTGTCGAACCCCCTTTGCTTTTTCGCCGGGAACCCCCAGATCGATCCCCCGGTGGGCCCCCAGTGCCAAGTATACCGCTTTATACCCGTCATTTAACAGGTCATCGACCGTCAACTCCGCTCCCAAGGGCGTATTGGTTTTGATTTGAACACCCAGATTCGTAATGATTTCAATCTCCCTGTCCAGGATCTCCCGAGGCAGCCGGTGCGCCGGGATACCGACTCTGAGCATGCCGCCGGGTTCGGGCAGGGCCTCGAAAACGGTGGACGCCACACCTTTTCTCGCCAGATGATATGCCGCGGAAAGGCCTGCCGGCCCGGAACCGATGATGGCGACCTTTTCTTCTCTGGGGGGCAGGCATTTTATCTCGATCTCGCGGGGGTCGAACAGATCCGAAGCCAGACGTTTCAGGTTGCGAATGGCCACGGGCTCGTCGACGTCACAGCGACGGCATGCATCTTCACATTCATGGGGGCAGATCCGGCCCAAAACCCCGGGAAACGGGTGATCTTCCATGATGATTTCCAGCGCTTCCTTATATTTCCCTTCTTTGACCATCTGAATATACCCTTGGACATTCTGTCCGGCAGGACACGTCATGCGACAGGGTGCAAGGTCCGTTTTCTCAATGGCAAAAGCGCCGGGGATCGCCTGGGCATATTTCTTGTATGTCGCCTTCTTCAAGGAAAGACCTCCGTCGTATTCATTGGGAAGATCGACGGGACAGACCTTAATGCATTCTCCGCAACTGGTACATTTTGAAAGATCTATAAAACGGGGCTCTTGACGGACCCGGGCGGTAAAACGCCCTTTCTCGCCTTTCAGGTCCAAAAGCTGTGTGTTGGTTAAAAGCGCTATGTTCAAATGCCGGCCGACCTCGACCAGTTTGGGCGAGATAATTCACATGGCACAATCGTTGGTTGGAAAGGTTTTATCGAGCTGAGACATGAGTCCGCCGATGGCCGACGACCTTTCCACCAGGTACACGTAATAGCCGGAGTTGGCGAGATCCAGGGCGGACTGCATGCCGGCAATGCCGCTGCCAAGCACCATGACCGAACCGACAAGATCTTTTTCCCGCCTTGTGACGGCACTGTTTTCTTTCTGATGATTTGTCTGCTCCATATTTCCCATCCTTATATTCTTCCAATTATTTCAGGCAGCTTATGTTCCCACCCGAGCGTTGCGATATGGACGCCGCTGAAGCCTTCTTGTTTTAGCAACGTAACCATTTCCGATGCGATCTGTGTACATTCTCGAACTTTGTCTGCAGATTTTTGGATTCGGTCCAGCAATGACTCCGGGACATAAACATCATCCACATTCCGCATCATATAACGGGCCATTCCCAGAGACTTGAGCAGCAACACCGTGGGAATGATTTTTGCTTTTTTAAGATCCACCCGTTTCATAAACGGCGCGATGGCGCTCAGATCAAATAACGGCGGAGAAATAAAAAACACGACCCCAGCGTCGATTTTTTTGTTCATCTCTTCAACGACCAGCTCGGGAGATTTTCCTTTAGCGCCGGCATTCACTGTCGAGCCGACCAGGAATTGAGGAGCGCCCGAAAGCTCAATCCCGGCCATGTCTTTTCCTTTCTGAAGATTGCCGATGGCGCCGAGCAATTCCAACAAATCGATGTCATACACCGATCTTGCTTGAAAATGGTCGCCAAAGCTGGGATCTTCTCCGGTGACCGCCATGACGTTGGAAATCCCGCAGGCACAGGCCGCCAAAAGGTCCGCTTGGAGGGCGATTCGGTTTCGGTCTCTGCAATTGAGCTGCATGACCGTATCCATGCCTTTGGATTGCAAAATCATTGCACCGCCCAGAGAGCTCATCCGCATAACGGCATTGCTCATTTCAGGCACCACAAAGGCATCGACCTTTCCCTTGACTTTCAAGGCACAGGTTGTCATCGTCGAGACATCCACCCCTTTGGGGGGTTCCATTTCCGCAAGGATGGCAAATTCCCCTGCATCGAATCTGCGCTTTAATTGCATATGATTACCTCCGCTTCACCGCTTTCTCCATAAGTGGTTTCAAAACCTTCAATCGGGTTTAAGGTCAAGTCGGGCTGAGGCGGTCAACCGGAGGAATATCGGGAATATTTCGAGGATTGGCCGCCTCAGCCCAACACAGAAATTGAGCCCGAGGGGAGGTTTTGAAACCACTTCTGCTCACACCACAGAAACTCAAAGGACGCAGAGATCGATGGACTTTCCTTTGTCGTTTGGGGATAAATACCAAAGGAAAAAAAACAGCAGCAGGATGGCTGCAAAGAAGCTTTTGGTTGTAAGTGATTAACCTTAATTTTTTTGGCATCAAATTCGATCTTCCCTATATTGAGGTGGGTTTTTGTGCGCCATTCGGTTCAACCTGTTGAATTTTCCCTGTCGGTGTCCCATTGGGTTTTAGACAGAAAAAGGCGAAAGGAAATGAAGCGCATCACGTTAAAAACGGTCTTCTGCGTCCTTTGAGCTTCTGAGGCGAGTCGCCATTGAACCATCAATCACCGTCAAATGCCTTATAATTATCCCCATGAGCAACAATCATGCCGGGAAGTTGAATCAAACAAAAATATAAATAATTTATGTGATTTCAATTAAATATAATTATCATGAGTCCCGCGTTTCTGGTTCTTTTTGATTTTTAAAAACGCGGATGTTGTGCCAATTTGGCATATGTGATACAGGTAAAAGAGTTCTGTCCGTCCGCTGAAAAAGAATCGTGCCATTTTGGAATGGTTCTTTTTGGAATAGACCTTTTCGGACTTTATCTGGATATTGCTGAGGAACCGATATGGATTGTAATATTATCGTCATTGATGATGACTTCGATTTTCTTGAGATTTTAAAAGGACATCTTTTGGATTCGGGGTTCCAAAATATTCGAACGGAAGATAATTCGCGGATCGTTGCGTCTCTTTTTGAGAAAGGTGAGGATTTCGATATTGCGTTGATCGATATGACCATGCCGGAAATGGATGGCTTAAATCTCCTTGAAATTATAAAACAAACAAGCCCGAGAACCGAATGCATTATGGTCACGGCCGTCAACGAAGCCCGGGTTGCTGTGGAATGTTTGAAAACAGGAGCGTATGATTATCTTGTAAAACCGGTATCCAGGGAAGATCTTATTTTTTCAATGAAGCGGGTACTGGAAAAGAAGCGACTGATGGATATTCTGGATATCGGAAAAAGCCAAACCCCTCCTCGTCTGAAAAATGCCCAACCGTTTAACCCCATAGTCACACGATCACCCAAAGTGATTAGGATTTTAAAGGAGGCCGAACTCCATGCCGGAAGCGACGTTCCGCTTTTAATCACCGGCGAAAGTGGAACCGGTAAAGAACTATTAGCATGGGCCATTCATAAGGCAAGCCTAAGATCCCGCTTCCCTTTTACGCCGGTCAACATGGCGTCGCTGTCCGGCAGTCTGTTTGAAGCAGAGTTTTTCGGGCATACCAAAGGCGCGTTTACCGGTGCAGAAGGCTCTCGCCGGGGTTATCTGGAATATAGCCAACACGGAACCCTTTTTTTAGATGAGATCGGGAACCTGGCGCCGGAACTTCAAGGAAAGCTGCTGCGGGTATTGCAGGACGGGGAATATTTCAAACTGGGCGCCAGCAGCCGGCAAAAAGCCGATGTTCGGTTCATCGCAGCCACCAATGAAAATCTGGAAAAATTGATGTCCAAAAAAGCGTTTCGCAAGGACCTGTACTACCGCATTCGGGGCGGATGGCTTCATCTGCCGCCATTGAGAGAAAGAAAAGAGGATATTGCACTCTTGGCGGATAAATTTTTAAAAGAATACGCCGGCGATAACGGTCGTATCGACGAAGATGCCGCATGTTTGCTGATGGAATATGACTATCCAGGAAATATTCGAGAACTCAAATCGATCCTGCAATCGGCGGTAAACCTGGCGCAGGGGAAACCGCTTTCGGCGGATATTCTCCCGAAGCATTTAAAACAGAAAAAATCGTTGTTGAATTGTTCGGGTCCGCCGGCCTCAGGAGAAATCTTGCCGCTGTCTGAAATTGAAAAATCACATATTATCAAGGCCTACGAACTGACGGGTCGGAACAAATCGCAAACAGCAAGACGTCTTGGCATCGGACTGAATACCCTGAGAAGAAAGCTTCGCGCTTACGATAAAGAATAAATGTTCATGGCGACAATTTACGTGGTCTTATGAATTCAAAACACAGAACGTTATGCGCTTTGATCATATAAAAGCATTATTTGATCATTCCGGCAAACTGCTTTCATCGGTGCTATGGCTGGTCGCATTCCATTCCCTGGTAATGGGCCTGATATTGATCGCACAACCTACCGCCTTTATGCAGTTTGTGGGGTTCAGCCCTGATTGTGAGCATTTTTTTTCTGCCCAGGGCGGTGTTTTTCATCTTCTTATGTTCGTTCTTTATTCGCTGGGAGCACTCCATATTGAAAGATATTATTATTTCATTGTATTTTCAATTTTCATAAAGGCCGCTGCAACTTTTTTTCTGCTGATCTACTGTTTTACCGTCGAATTCAAATGGGTCATCCTGCTGTCCGGAATCGCCGACGGTATAATGGGACTGATGATTTTTACGGCCTTGAAGTTCTACATTCTGACAAAAACAAGGAATAAGCATAGCCTGTAAAAAAATGAACGAAATATTACCGGGAATCGTCGTCACCGGGGCATCCGGCTTTATCGGAAGGCATTTTGTTATCGCCGTATCGGGAAAATATCGTCTTTTTTGCATCGCGCGTCGCAGCCAAAAGGAAGTCGGCATACCCTATCATGACAATATACATTGGTTTCAAGTGGATGTAACCAACCGCGAAAATCTGATGAATGTTTTTGCTTATATTAAAGATCTTGGCGGTGCTGATTATGTGTTGCACCTGGCCGGTTACTATGATTTCACCAATAAAGAGAACCCTGCATATGAGAAGATCAATGTAACCGGAACACGCAATATTCTGGACATGTCGAATCTGCTTGGAATTAAACGTTTTATTTTTTCCAGTTCTTTGGCGGCCTGCCGTTTTCCCCCCAAGGGAAAGGCATTGACCGAAGAAAGTCCTCCGGATGAAGAAATTCCTTACGCACGATGCAAAAGAAAAGAAGAAACGATCATTAAAGAATATTCAAAAGTGCTTCCATGCTCGATCGTCCGCCTGGCAGCGGTATACAGCGACTGGTGTGAATATCCCATGCTCTATATGCTGCTGAAGTACTGGTTGTCTGAAAACAAACTCACATCGAGATTTCTCATCGGAAGCGGAGAATCAGCCCTGCCATATATCCACATCAAAGATGTCATTAAAGCATTTTTGCAAATCATGAAAATCAGCGATGCCCTTCCGCCCCTGACGATATTCATTGCCAGCCCCCAAGGGAGCGTATCACATAACGAACTTTTTAAAACCGCGACTAGATACTTTTACTGGCGTGAAATCACGCCCATTCGAATGCCGAAGTTTGCTGCTTTTTTAGGTTTGGCCGTCATTTCGCTCTTCGGCCGGATGATCGGTAAAACAACGCTGGAACAGCCCTGGATGACCAAGTATGTCGATAAAAAATTAAGGGTGGACGCATCCGTCACCTATAACACGCTGGGCTGGAAGCCCACACCTCGCTACCATATACTGCGAAGGTTGTTATTTTTAACCGAAAAAATGACCGGTCACCCAAACAACTGGACATTCCGAAACGAAGTCATTATCAAGAAAGTCGCATACCGGAAAAGCATTATAATCTACGATATCCTGGCCCAATCACGCGAATCATTGGTCGAGAAAATCGCGGATGAAGTGATGCACCCGAAAAACGAGCACCTTTTCCCCAATTATCGAAAAATGTACAGCGAGCTGCTCAAGTGGTATATCACCTTGAATTACCAGTTGGTTGCGGCTGCGGTGAGAAGCAGAGACAGGTCCATCATACCGGTCTATGCGCAGGTCATCGCCTATAAACGTTATATGGAAGGCTTTAAGGCAAATGAGGTGAAGCGTTTAATGTTGTTGATCGGAAGGATCATGAAAGAATATCTTCTTACATGTGCGGAATTAAAAAACTCGAAACGCCAAGTGGAAGACTACGTGATCCTAACGTCACAATTGACGGCCGACGAATTTGAAGACGCCTATGAAATTCTTGAAGAGCAATCTCCGGAACAGCAACCTCCTGCCAACGTTGCGCAGCTCACCAGCATTGAAAATCTTAAGCGGATTTTGCGACGGCTTGAAGATGTATACAGCGATGCCTTTTCAACTCAGCTAAAAAAAGAGGCGCGATTCGATGACTATACTTTTCTTGTAACATTAGACCGACAAGATGGGCGTGCGTGAACATTTCATTAGAAGCCATCTCAAAATAAAGATTTTGGTTCAAAATCAAGGCGGATCCGCGTTTTAACCCGCAGGCATACTCAAGTATGTCGAGGACTTAAAATGAGGTTCCAACGCTGAGTTTGGGCCAAAAGAATATTTTGAGATAGCTTCTAAATCTTTACACGATCTTATTTTCCAACAAATCTTCGATGGTAATGGAATCGAGTTCTTTGTAAAGGGCTTGTGTGGCTTTTTGCCAACCCAACCGAACTGCGCAATCGCTGCTCTTTGAACACTTTTCGGGGCTGCCGATACAATCGACAAGATCAGGCTGACCTTCAAACAGTCGGGTAACGTCACCCAGAGTAATTTTGTCCGGTGTTTTAGCGAGCATGTGTCCGCCTTTAGGGCCTCGTGTACTTTTAACCAATTTTGCCTTTTTGAGGGGACGGATAATCTGCTCGAGATATTTGACGGAAATATTTTGCCGCATGGAAATGTCGCTCATCGTGACGGCACCGTTGCCGTGATGTTGCGCCAGGTCGATCAAAAGCCGGGCGCCATAACGCGTTTTCGTGGTAAGTTTCATATCGATTAAATTAGCGGTTGTAATATAGATGAAATTAATATATATAAACTTGGTATGATATAGTTGTTGAAAGCAACCCTTGTCAAGTCCAAAATTTCCGGCGAATCACGCGCAGGCAATGACAAAGATATACACCCCAAAAGCACATCCGGCAGATCTTGAAAAATGGATCAGCCTGTCACTCATTGAAAGCATTCCTTTGGGCATTGCCGTCATCGATCGGCATTACAATCTGGTTTATGCCAACAAGGCCTTTGAAGAACTCTTCGGCCCCTGGAAAAATCGAAAATGTTACAACGCTTACAAAAAAAAAGATGAGATGTGTGCATACTGCGAAAGCACCCTGACATTTAAAGATGGGATCTCTCGCGTAAACGAAGAGCCGGGATATGACATAAATAATCGCCACATCAGCTATTTACAGCATGCAACCCCTGTCGTGGACGAAGACGGTACTCTCCCCTATATCATCCATATTTTCACCAACATCACCGAAGCCACACAGATTCGCGATGAGCACAAGATTCTCTTTGATCAGGTGCCCTGCAACATTCTCTTAATTGACAGGGACTTTCATATCGTTAAAGCAAATAAACGGATCAGGGATTCCCTCGGAAATCCCGAAGGACAATTCTGTTTCGAAGCCCTAAAAGGATTAAAGCACAACTGCAGTGAATGCACGGCAAGGCAAACCTTTGAGGACGGCCGGATACACACCGGATATCACGCTTGGAAATCAAAAGGAAAGTGGCCCATCCATTTACATGTGATTACCATACCGTTGAAACGCAAAGACGGCAGTTTTGACGTGGTTATGGAGATGGCGGTCGACGTTACGGAAACAATGAAGCTGCAAGACGGATTGAAATTTGCAAATACGTATTTGAATACCATCATTTCAACTTCCATGGACGGCATTTTTGCTGTGAATGAAAAGGGGAAAGTGACGATTTTCAATCCGGCGGCTCGAAAATTTTTTAAAGTCAAGGATAACCAGGTGGTTTCGAGAGAAGATTTTACCGCCATGCTGCCAAAAGATTTTCTAGCCAAAGTGTTCGATCAGCGCGAACACGTTTATCTGCCTGAAACGGCGGTTAAAACAATTGACGGCGAACCTTTCCCGGTGCGCCTGGTGGGTAACAAGCTCATCGTTGACGACAAACCGATCGGTATGGCCTTTTCCGTTCAGAATCTAAGAGAAATCAAACAGCTTGAAACAGAAAAGCTGGAAGCGGAGCGCCTATCGGCCGTGGGCCATACGGTCGCCGGCTTGGCTCACGGCATCAAGAATCTGAATACCGCCCTTGAAGGGGGTATGTATATGCTGAAAACAGGCCTGAAAAAAGGAAATATCGACCGTATTCAAAAAGGCATGGAAATGCTGTCACGGAACATCGAACGGGTCTCCGTATTTGTTAAAGCATTTTTAAGCTTCTCAAAAGGCCGTGAAATCCATGCCGAACTTTGCGATCCTGATGAAATTGCAAAAGAAGTTGTCGATTTGTATTCCGTTGAAGCCGATAAGCTGGGTATAACGCTCACATATGAGAAAATCGGTGATATCGCTCCGGCTCCCATTGATTTTGAAAGCATGCATGAATGTCTGACCAATCTTGTGGGTAATGCCATAGATGCCTGCCGGATGAGCAATGAAAATTCGTGTTGTGTAACGGTTCGAACTTTTGAGGAATATAGCACGATTATATATGAAGTGGCGGATAACGGATGCGGTATGGACGATGAGGTAAAGCGTAAGGTTTTTACAACCTTTTTTACCACAAAAGGTTTGGAGGGTTCCGGCATCGGATTGTTAATGACCAAGAAAATTGTCCATGAGCATGGTGGAACCATTGATTTGAAATCCAAGCCCGGAAAAGGAACAACATTCAGTATCAGACTTCCACGAAGGCGTTTGCCGAAAATAAAAATGTGAAATACAAGGAGGTGGAAAATGGCACAAGCATCTGAAAAGAAAATTTTGGTCGTTGATGATGAACCGGATGTCCGAAATTTCTTAGCTGCCTGCCTGGAAGATGCCGGGTTTATTGTTGAAACAGCAGTTGATGGTGTAGATGCCCTTGAAAAGGTTGAAGCCTTTTCTCCTGATTTGATGACCCTCGATATGGTTATGCCGAGAATGCCGGGGATTAAGGTTATCAGAGAGTTGAGAAAACAAAAAAAATGGGCCAAATTACCCATCATTATCATCACCGCTCATGCCCGTGACGATATGGGCAGCGATCAAATCAAGGAATTCATGGCCCTGACCTCAAACGTGCGCCCCAAAATGATATTGGACAAACCGATTTCAACCACCAACCTGATTAAAACAACATGCAAGATTTTGGAAGTCGAGTGGGAAGGAAAAGAAGATACGGCTGAAGACATATCAGATGAGCGCCATAAACTTGCGAAATTAATTCATCAGGCAGATTCGGATACATTGAAAAAAATACGTGACATGCTTAAAGAAAAGAAAGATAAAGAACCTTATTTTCTCTTTGAATAGCCAGGCACTGTACTGTTTTTGTAAATCTAATGGCTCTAAATGGAGGATAAGCTTATCGAAACGGATATACTCGTATGGGCGCGTTTCATTTTACTGGCCGTCAGTGCGCTGTTGTTGATTCTTGTACTGATCCGGTTGAGATCCGCTGGAACGGGGACCCTTGAGCAGGCGGTTCGCGAAGAACTCCGTTTTGGGCGGGAAGAAGCCGCAAAAGCTGCAAAAGATCTCAGACAGGAAGTCTTTTCAAGCCAAAAATATTCTTTGGACACTATGGTCAAAACCATCGGCGAAATGGGCAAGGTCCAGAGCGATCAGCTCAAGTCCATTGCAAAACACATTCAGGAATTGACGGAATCGAACATGGCCGGCATCGAAAAGCTTCGATACACCATCGACATGCAGCTTAAATATCTGCAAGAGAGCAATGAAAAAAAGCTCGATCAAATGAGACAAACTGTGGACGAAAAGCTTCAAAGTACCCTTGAAAAACGACTCTCGGAATCGTTCAAACTTGTCAGTGAACGCCTCGAAGCGGTCCAGCACGGCTTGGGGGAAATGCAGAATCTGGCCACGGGCGTCGGCGACCTGAAAAGGGTTCTAACGAACGTCAAAACACGCGGCACCTGGGGCGAAGTCCAGCTCGGTTCTCTCTTGGAACAAATATTGACACCGGATCAGTATGATAAAAATGTAAATATTAAAACCGGATCCATGGAGAGCGTTGAATATGCCGTTCGGCTGCCCGGAAAAGACGACGCCGTCGATACCAACGTATGGATGCCCATCGACTCAAAATTTCCCCAGGAAGATTATTTGCGGCTCGTGGAGGCCGCCGAGGCCGCCGATGTCGATGCCGTTCAAAAATTTACGGCGGCGCTGATTCGTTCCGTACACGGTTCCGCCAAAGAAATTCGAGACAAGTATATCGAACCGCCCAAAACCACCGATTTTGCCATCATGTTTTTGCCGACGGAAGGACTTTATGCCGAAGTGCTCCGGCAGCCGGGTCAGGTAGAAAAAATTCAGCAGGATTACCGGGTTGTGATTGCCGGACCGACCACGCTCTCGGCAATACTGAATAGTTTGCGCATTGGTTTTCGCACATTGGCCATCGAAAAACGATCGAGTGAGGTATGGAAGGTTCTTGCAGCGGTCAAAACCGAATTCGGCAAATTCGGAGACGTGCTGAGCAGGGTCAAAAAACAGTTGGATACTGCCGTGAATACCATTGATCAGACCGGTGTACGAACCCGTGCCATGGCGCGTAAACTGCGGGAAGTTGAGGAACTGCCTTTGGAGACAACGGCAAACATCCTGGAATTGGCGGACGGGGATAAAAAATGAGCCTTTTTCAAATGTCTCAAGTTCAACGTCCAAAGCACTGACGCGTTTTTGCCTTTGTCCGCCATGAAGCAGCGGACCAATTCAAGCCACCCGCCTCGCGGGTGGTCGTTGACTCGTTATCCATTACCGGATATGGATTTATGAATCAGAATGAGTAACGGTACAATAACACTTAAGATAAACAGCACGCCTTCGTAAGAAAGCCAGGCTTCCAACCCTGTTTTCCCTTTATTGCGGATGCTGGCGTATTTGGCCAAAAAACCCAAACCCATGACCATCCAGAATATCAATAATGCAACAACAATTGTCGCCGTGTTCATATTCGATATCGCCCCTTTCCGATCAACTCGGAAAACTTCGCTTTCGTCACCCCCTCTTCGCTTGAACCGAAATTATCGAAAATATCGTGTATATAAACGAATTTACATTAGAAGCTATCTCAAAAATGTCTTTTGTCCCAATCTCTGTTTTGGATCCTCGTTTCAACAACTCGGAATACTTGAGTATGCCTGCGGGTTGAACCTCGGCCCCGCCTTGACCTTGAACCAAAATCCTATTTTTGAGATAGCTTCTAATATAGAATGGATGTATTTTCAAGGGGATTATAAGGGCCTTCCCCTTGATCGTGGGCACAATGCCCGCCGAGAGCGATGGAATTGCGTCATACGGGAACACCGTATTGAAATCCATCCCAAACCATTGTAACCTGAAATCGATAAAAACCAATGTCAATCGGCCATTAATCCAGCATCCCATTATCCCAATTGTAAGGCATGGGTAGGCTTTTGAGGTACAACATGACCGCATCGAATCCGGCTTTTTATTTATGGCTTCGCGTACCGCCTGAAAATCAGGATAATGGATTGCCAGCCGCCTCGATTGAAGAAGAAACCAAAGAGGACATGCTGGAAAAAGAAGAATATATCCGCTGCCGGCAATGCCGGAACATCATCGCGAGTCCCGACGACCGGATCGCCATTCAGGGAGCTCACCGGCATACATTTGCCAACCCCCACGGAATTGTTTTTGAGATCGGGTGCTTTAAAGGCGTTAAAGGATGCGGTCATGTGGGCGCACCTTCAGATGAATTCAGCTGGTTTTCAGGGTACAGCTGGCGGGTAGCGGTCTGTTTTATGTGCCTGACGCATCTGGGTTGGCGCTTTGCCGCTCACGGAAAAGAAAGTTTTCACGGCTTGATTCTCGACCGGTTGATAACCCGATAAGCGGGTTGAACTCATTAGAAGTGGTTTCAGGGTCGTTTAATTATGCCTGTTCAACCGGGTCAGGGCCCCTATGACGGCATTGGCGGCGTCATCAATGCTCAGCGTTCCGGTATTGATACTCAGGTCGTAGTTGAGCGGATTTTTGATATCGCCGTTGAAGTATTTTTTAATAAATGCCTTCCGATCCGATTCTGTTTTTAAAATTCTGGCCTTGGCGTCTTCAACGCTGACATTGTATTCCCGGGCCACATTTTTTATTCGCACTTCCGGCGGCGCGATGACGCGGACGCTGAGCCGTTTTTCAGGGGGCAAAAGAAAATTGGCGCCTCTTCCCACAATCACCGCTCGGCCATGTTTTCCAATGGTGCCGAGAATTTTCATCAGATGTTGAAGGTATCGGTCCGGCCACAGGTGGCGCTTGTCCACCAGAGAATCTATCCACTCTTCGAGTACTGACACGCCTTTTTCATCCAGTGTTTCAAGAAGACGAACACTGACATCGGCGCTTTCGGCCATTTTGTGGATAAAGTCCTGGTAAAACAAGTCGAAGTCGAGTTGTTCGGAGAGTTGTTTGGCCAATATGTTTCCGCCGCTGCCGGGTTCTCTGGAGATGGTGATGACGGATATTGTTTCCGCTTCTTTTTTCTCAGGTGCCGGTACAATCTGCCATCGTTTGACCTGTTCTTCTACAATTTGCTCGATGGAACGTATTTTTGATTTCATGATCCCTCCTTTTCGGCCGCCTGTCTATTATGATAATTTTACCCTAAGAGGGTGTCAAGAAAAGAAAAAAGACGGAAATGCGAAGCGGGTTTCTTTTGACATGAGCGCGGTTTTATCTTACGATAATTTGTTAAAATCACATCTCAATATAAACAGTTTCGTGATCGAAAGAACCCGATGCCGGATTTTTTTCGGCACATATTTCGACGACGCCAGACGATTCCAGCGGAAAACCATATAAAAGGAGAAACATAACAAAAAAAGAAAAACATAACATTTAACCCCAATCAAAGGAGGAAACGGTTATGAGAGTGGAAATAAAAACGATTTTTTGCACCACCGACATTTCTGACTTTTCAAACCATTCCATATCCTGGGGCGCCGCTCTTGCCCGAGAATTCGGGGCAAGACTCATTGTCTGCCATGTAGTTGATTTTCCTGCTGCCGTTACATACGGCGACGGCCCCATATTTTTTATGGATCAGCAGAACCAGGCCATGGATAACGCTCACCAACAGATCAAGCAGCTGATCGGCGATCAACAGATCCAATGGGAGCCGTTGATCACCATCGGGCATGCCGGCGATGAAATAACCCGGCTGGCCGAGGAAAAAGGTGCAGACCTGGTCATTTCTGCCACGCACGGCCGATCGGGGCTCAAGCGGCTGATCCTCGGTTCGGTTACCGAGAGGCTTATGCGCACACTTCACTGTCCGTTGATGATTGTTCGGGGGCCGAAACACGATCTTACCATCCTCTCGGATAAAAGGATCAATTTTCATAAAATTTTGGTCGGTTGTGATTTTTCTGAAGACGCGCATCTCGCATTTCAATATGGGCTGAGTCTGGCACAGGAGTTTCAATCCGAACTCCACCTTGTCCACGTGAAAGAACCGGCGGTGTATTCAGAGTGGATTAAGACATCCGTTGACCTGGAAGAAGTGCTTTATCATACCCTAAATGATAAGATAAAGGAAAAACTGACAAAAATGGTCCCAAAAGAAGCCTCCCACTGGTGCTCGCCCAAGGTCGATATTCTTGAGGGAAAACCGAACGAGGAGTTGATCGGTTATGCCAGAGAAAACCAAATTTCCCTGATCGTTCTGGGTGTTCGGGGCCAGGGTCTCGTGGAGCGGATGTTTGTCGGTTCCACCACGGATCGCGTCGTCCGACAGGCACCCTGCCCGGTGCTGTCGGTATGCCCGAAAAGTTAAACCTCGGTAGCGAATGTGTGCAGGAAGGAATATGAGAAAATCACCTGTCATCAAGACATCTTTGCCCGGTCCAAATGCCCGCAAACTCATCAATCAGGATAAAATTTACGTCTCTCCTTCATATACCCGCTATTATCCCCTGGTGGTTGAAAAGGCCAAAGGGCTTTGGGTGCACGATGTGGACGGCAATGTATTTTTGGATTTTACCGCAGGCATTGCCGTTTGCGCCACTGGACACTGCCATCCGGAAGTAATTAGAGCCGTCAAAAAACAGTCCGGGCTTTTGCTTCATATGTCTGGGACTGATTTCTATTACAGGCCTCAGATCGTGCTGGCAAAAAAACTCGCGCATCTGGCCCCGGGAAAAGGGAATAAGAAAGTGTATTTCGGCAATTCCGGCGCAGAAGCGGTGGAGGCCGCCTTTAAACTGGCGAGATGGCACACAAAGCGTGAATTAAACCTGGCATTTTACGGGGCATTTCACGGCCGGACCATGGGGGCGCTTTCACTGACGGCAAGCAAGGCCATTCAGAAAAAACATTATAATCCCCTGGTGCCCGGAATCACCCATATCCCCTATGCTTATTGCTACCGGTGCCCGTACAATCTCTGTTATCCGACATGCGGACTGGGGTGTGTCCGATGGGTCGAAGACACCCTTTTTCGAACCACCATTCCGCCTGAAGAAGTTGCAGCCATTTTCGTTGAACCGATCCAGGGGGAAGGGGGGTACATTGTTCCACCGCCTGAATTTCACAGAGAAATGAATAACATCGCCAAAAAATACGGCATCTTGTACGTAACCGACGAGGTCCAGTCCGGAATGGGCCGAACCGGGAAAATGTTTGCCATAGAGCATTTTGGTGTCGACCCGGACATCATCGCCCTTGCCAAAGGTATCGCTTCCGGCATGCCCCTGGGAGCGCTCACGGCGCGGGCTGAAATTATGGACTGGGAAGCCGGGTCCCATGCTTCGACATTCGGAGGGAATCCTGTTTCATGCATGGCCGCGCTTTCAACCATTGAACTTCTCGAAAAAGAACTCATGGAAAATGCCGCAGTTCAGGGAAAGCATCTCCTTGACGGACTCGGAGAACTTCAACAAACCCATGAATGCATGGGGGATGTTCGGGGCAAAGGTTTGATGGTCGCGGTGGAGCTTGTTGAAGATCGTGAGACTAAGGCACCTGCAAGAAAGCTGCGAAGTGCCATCATTCGGAATGCTTTTCAAAAGGGATTGTTGCTTTTGGGGTGCGGAGAGAACAGCATTCGCTTTTGTCCACCGTTGACCGTCAGCAGTGCGGAAATCGATACCTGCTTGTCCATATTCAATGATGTTATCGGCAAGGTAGCGAGATAGTGCGGGTTTTTAAGGCGAGACTTTTGCAAAACGCTCATTTTTGTTCAAGCTCAAGGAAGGCGATCCCGCCTTTAGCGGGATTAACCGCAGGAATACATTGAGTATTTTGAGGATTAAAATTTGAACCTGACGAAGAAATTGGGCAAAAAGGGGCGTTTTGCATAGGTCTCAAGGCGTCTTTTCAGGCTCTTTCGCCTGCTGATAGAACGTGAGATCCCATTCCCATGTTTCCGAATTGTGACGAAGAATATAGATGGCGTTATCGTCCCCATGAATTTTAAAATATCGGTGGGTCGGCGCCAGCCAGCGGTCTTGAATTTCTCTGACCTCGATTTTTCTTTTACCCAGCCAGATCCGCCGGGGGGTCTCTTCCCCCCGGTATCCGGCATAGCATTCCACACGAATTTTCACAAATTGTCTCCGATGGCCGGCTACGTTTAAACCGAAAAAATTATATCCCCCTTTATGCCTTTCTTTTAAAAAAGTAAAGCTGTTTTTATGGCCAAACCAACATTGTGTTTGGGTTTTGAAAGATTTTGGTTGCATTCCGGAGGAAGACGGGGTTAACTCATTATTTTTCTTTTTATTTGATAGCGGCAAAAAGGAAGCTGTCTGCAGAAAACTGCAAGGCATTTTTGCAAAGGCGAATAAAAAAATAATTCGCGGAGTCCGTTCATGCCTCATCCATCACCGCTTGTGATGCGGAACCCTAAAGGCTCGGGATGGGTCTTAAAGATCAGCGCAGTGACGCTGTGCCGTCTGGTGTTGAATACGACCCGTCGGTTTGCCTACCCGTTTGCACCCGTGTTGAGCCGCGGCATGGGCGTACCCCTGACTGCGGTGACGTCTATCATCGCCGTCAATCAGTTTACGGCGTTGCCGGGCATGTTTTTCGGCCCCGTGGCGGACCGGTTGGGATACCGGTTGATGATGCTGGCAGGGCTGGGAATAGTGGTTGTCGGAATGTTTGCCGGCGGGTTTTTTCCGGTTTACGGCGTTGTTTTAGGGGCACTCTTTTTGGCAGGCCTTGGAAAAAGTATTTTCGATCCGGCCATCCAGGCGTATATCGGTCAACGGGTCCCTTTTCACCGGCGGGGATTGTTTATCGGCCTCATCGAGTTCAGTTGGGCGGGAAGCACGCTGGTCGGCATTCCTTTGACGGGATTGTTAATCGCGGCAAAGGGATGGCGGGCGCCGTTTTTTGCCATGGCGGGCATCACGCTGATCGGTATCGTGGTGCTGAAAATTTTAATGCCCAGGGATGAAACAAAAGCCGTGCCGTATCAAAGGACATCAAGTTTTTTGAATGCCTGGCGAAAGCTGGGCCGTGAGCGGGCTGCTCTGGGAGCGCTGGGTTTTGGATTTTTTGCCTGTGCAGCCAACGATAACCTCTTTGTGGTTTACGGTGCATGGCTGGAAAAATCCTTTGATATCAGCATCGTTGCACTGGGATTCGGCACCAGTGTCATCGGTTTTGCGGAACTTTCAGGGGAAAGCCTGACCGCTTCGATTTCCGACCGGCTGGGGTTGAAACAGGCCGTGGCGTCAGGGATGGCATTGTGCATCATCTGCTATATTGTCCTGCCTTGGCTGGGTCAAACCCTGTTTTTATCTCTTGGCGGCCTGTTCCTGATCTTTTTAACCTTTGAATTTACCATTGTTTCGGCGCTGTCCCTTTGCACGGAATTGCTTCCCGGTTTCCGTGCGACAATGATGTCGGGGTTTCTGGCGGCGGCCGGCATGGGACGGGTCGCCGGCGCCTTGATCGGGGGGCCGGTCTGGATGGCCGGCGGAATATCCATGACCGGGATGGTTTCCGGCGTCATGAGCGGCCTGGGGCTGGCCTCATTGCTCTGGGGGCTGCGGGGCTGGCAGACCGTAATAAGAGAGTCTGATTAATAAATATAAAAATCCAATTCCCAGATTGTTCCTTTGTTTATAAAAATGTGCTATTCGTATCCAAGCCATGATGGAAAACATAAATGATCAACATCTGAATGACGCCCTTAAAAAAGTGAGGAGCGATATTCCCCGGGCCATGGAGATGCTGGGACTTGACCGGCACGAGACGGCCGACCCATGGGCTCAGATCATCGATAAAAAATTACTGACCAGACTGTCTCCGAATTTTCCCCTGACGATTACCATTTGCGGCGGCGGTTCTTCGGGCAAATCGACCCTGTTCAACACCATTGCGGGCGAACACCTTTCTCCTGTCGGCGGCACCGCGGGCTTGAACCGCCGTGTACTTGCGTCGGCCCACGGCGAGCTTTTAGAAAAGGAAAACTTTCTTTCCGCGTTGTTTGAGCCCTTCGGCACGCGGCCCATTCCGCTCAAACACAAGGACGAATTGTTGACGCCGGGACAACCGGTTTATGTTCTATCCAACGCAATTTCGAAAAATCTGGTGCTGTTGGATACTCCCGATTTCGATACCGGCGCAAAAGGCGTCTATGTGAATCGCGATGTGGCCCGGCAGGCCCTGGAGTCATCGGACATTCTCATTTATATTTTCACCAATTCCAACTATAACAACCGAGAAAATACGGATTTTATTTCTGAAATGCTCACCGGCATTGGGATGCGAAAATGCTTTTTGATCTATCGCGTCTATCCGAGTTTTCAAACCCAGGAGGTGCAGGAACATGCCATGACCGTCGCCAAAAATCTCTATGGGGGTTTGGCGGATCAATATGTACTGGGTGTTTACCGCGCCGACGAGGATAATGCCGTTGCCTCGGGTGAAAAACTGATGACCCTGCGGCCGGTTCGAAAAAATGATCCGTCATTTGCCGAAGCACTGATGAATATCGATTCTGCAGGGATCCGGCGAGAACTGCTGTCATCGATCTTAAATGACGTGTTGGCACGGGCCGAAGAACTTCTTGAACAGGCTAAAATTTCCAACACGGCGCTGGGTCTTTATCTCGATGCCCTTCAGACAGCTCAGAGTCATTGTGTTCGTCAGGCCCTTTCGCATTTTCCCGTGGACCGGGTGACGAAACATTTTGTCGATATATGGTTATCCACTGATCCTCCCTTTATTAAAGCCATGAGAAGAACCGGTCACCTCATTGAGCTGCCTTTCAAAATCGCGTCCCGTACGGCAAAGACCATTAAGGACGCATTTGCCGGCCGCGAGAAGGCACTCGATCAGGAAAACTTCGGCGATGCAATCAAAGAGGATTTGCTCAGCGCTGTAAACCGGATGCGCTATCATACGTTAAATCCCCAAATATCGGTTTTGGCAGCTTTAAAAGATCCGGTGACCCGGCGAATGTCGAATGCCGTGGACCGCATCAGGGCGGGAAAAGTATTAAAACGCCAGAAGATCCCCCGAAAGGAAGTCGAACAGGGAAAAGGGGTATTAAAATTTATTGTACCGGTCCATCCGGTTGTTTTTCCGCAACAGGAAGCCATGAAATGTTTGGACTGGAAATCGATCCAGGAATCGATTCTTTCGCAGCAAGAGGTCATCTCTGAATTTTCCGTTGATATTGAAAAGGATCTCGAAGATCTGGCGAACGGCTTTAGGCGCGAAATGGGGATGTGGACCAAAATTCGTCAGATGTTCGCCTCTCTTTTAAACGTGGTGCCGGCTACCGCAGCCATTACTTACATCCTCTCGACAGGAGATCCTGTCGGAGCCGTCGGAATCAAGGTCAAGCTCACAGGGCTTTTCGGGCTGCATGATCTTTATGCCCTTATTGCGATTCCGGCCACTTCCGGACTCAAAAGGGCGGACCAGGCTCAACTCAAAGAGATGCTGGGACCTATCATTCAGACCTGGCTCAACAGCAAACTCAACGCGATCAAGGATCTTTTTGAAAAAGAGATCACCGGCAGTATCATTCGGGTTGCAGAAGACACGTTTAAATCGTCCGGAGCCCTGATTCAACGGATCGACGCCGAAATCGCCAAATGGCGAAAGGTAATGACATCATGATGACGTCAACGATTAAAACCGGAACCATCAAGGCCCTCGGGGAACTCGAAGGATTTAAATATGATGTTCGGATGCTGGCCGATGCCGTTGACCAGGCGCCGATGTGGCGGCCCGGCGCAGGCTTGAAAAAACAATGCGATGAAGTGCTGGACATGATCGATCAGCTTGAAGCGCGTTTCGAGCGCAAGCTGATCGTAACCATCATCGGTCCGTGCGGTTCAGGTAAATCGACGCTTCTCAACGCCCTGGCCGAAGTAGACGATCTGTCCGAGACAGGCAACCGGCGGCCCACCACCCAAAACATCGTCGTGCTCGGCCGCGACACAAAAGATGCCGAGCATTTGAAGGATCTGATGGGTGTTTCTCATGTGGACATGCGATCGAGTCCGGCCGCGGCTTCCCTCGAGCATGTGCTGATGATCGACACGCCGGACACGGACAGCACGCAGCAGGAAAAGCATATTCACCTGGTCCGAAAATCCATTGCCATTTCAGATATTCTCATCTGTATGTTCGATGCGGAAAATCCGAAAAGAAAGGATCATGTGGATTTTCTGGCGCATTACGTCCGCCTGTTCAACGGGGACGCCCTAGTGGTGGCGATCAACAAGTGCGACCGCCAAGATCAAAAAGAACTTGTTGAAACGATCGTTCCGGAATTTATGGAATTTATTAAAACCGCCTGGGAAACACCCATCAAAAAAGCTTTCTGTATCAGTGCGAGGCGGCATCTGAAAAACCCCGAATGGGATCCGGCAGCCGCACCCAAGCACGATTTTGACGAGTTTATGGCCTTGAAAACAATGATATTCGGCGATTTCAACCGTCCGGGATACAGCACCGACCAGCGGATCGAAAATGGGCGGACCCTTCGGAATTATATCTTTGAAGAAGTCTTTCGGCAGATCCAAAATGATTCGAAAGCGCTGGAAAAAACCAAACAACAGATCCAATCGGCTGAAAAAGACGCCCTGAAAGCCGCGATTTCAGCGTTTGACCCGGGGGAAACGAATCAAATGCCGGACATTAACGTTATGGTCTATCAAAGACTTGCCCACCGGTGGGTGGGTCCTGTGGGGTGGCTGATCGCGATATGGGCGAGAATATTGATTTTCGGTACCGGCATTGCATCCATGTTCAGGTTCGGCAATCCCATCCGACGGATTTCAAGCATGGTGTCTTCACTGGTTCACTTTAAGGAATCCAAAGCCGATATGGCCGAATCCCCAGGGACGGATCATGTAGATATTGCCATGCGGGCGTACCGGCTCGTGGTCTTGCAGCAATGGCCGGACATTGCCGAAGACCTTGTTAGGGCCCGGTTCGACCCGCGTGTTCGAAAGATGCAGCCGGCACGTTCGGACGAAACGACCTTAAACGAAGATCTGATTTCCATTTGGAACGATACACTGGATCATACGGTGGAAACCGGGTCCAGGAATCTCAGCAATTTAATTTTGCAGGTTTTATTCAATCTGCCGACAATCGGCATTCTGGCGCATTTGGGATGGATCACCACACGGGATTATTTTACGGGGAAATACCTGTCTTCGAATTTCTTTTTACATGCGTTTTTAGCCGTTGCCATCACGTTGTTTTTGAGTTTCTTTATTTTTCAGGCATTGGTACGATTGGCGGCCGGACCCGATCGGATTACCCGCAAAGCGTTTGAAAAAATGAAGCAACGGGTCGAACAGATTCAGCCCATCTCCGTGAACCCCGTGGGACAGCAAATCGATGTGTTGTTGTCTCTTGGTGCTATCGATCCGTCCGTTCCGTAGAATGATGGTATATGTCAAACTTATACTTACCGCCGTCTTTTGGGGCGGAACATTTATTGCCGGCAGAGTGGTGGCAAAAGATGTCGGGCCGTTTTCCGCGGCGTTTTTCAGATTTTTCATCGCTTCAATTTTTCTCGTCCTCTTCACCTTCAAAATCGAAGGCCGGCTTCCGGTTTTGCGGAAAAGACAGATCATCCCGGTTTTTCTTTTGGGAATGACGGGTGTATTTTTATATAATGTGTTTTTTTTTAAAGGACTTAAAATTATCCATGCCGGACGGGCAGCGGTCATCATCGCCGGAAATCCCATCTTCATCACGCTGCTTTCCGCGTATTTTTTCAAGGAAAAATTAAATCTTATCAAAATTGCCGGTATTTTGCTTTCGGTTTCCGGTGCCGTAATCGTGATCTCAAAGGGGAGCTTTCATGAGATTGTCACCGGCGGCGTGGGATGGGGAGAAATTTTCATTTTCGGCTGTGTATTCAGTTGGGTGGCCTATTCATTGATCGGAAAGGCGGTCATGGACGGTCTATCGCCGCTGGCGGCTGTGTCCTATTCCTCGATAATCGGAGCGTTTTTCCTTTTTTTTCCGACACTTTTTGAAGGCGGCTTACAAAATTTTCGCCTTTATCATCCTTTGGACTGGGTGGGGTTGTTTTATCTCGGGTTTTTTGGAACCGTCATCGGATTTGTATGGTATTACGAAGGCATTAAAAAGATCGGCCCCATGAAGGCAAGCCTTTTTATCAATTTTGTTCCCATCAGCGCAGTGGTGATGGCCTTTTTTATTTTGAACGAGCCGATCACGCCGTCCCTGTTTATCGGAACCCTTTTGGTCTGCTCCGGTGTTTATCTGACAAACAAAAGATTTAACCCGCATCTCGTTGGAACGGCCGCCTGAAAATTTTCTTTTTTCGGGCACGGATGGACACGGATGATCAAGATGATTAAATTGAGAATATGATGGATTTTAATGATCAAAAATATTTGTCACCCACTTCGATCCTCGACAGTGATCATCCGGCGGTTGTCGAATATGCTCTTGACACCGTAAAAGATGCTGGAAACGATCCCGCTTTCCAAGCTGTAAAACTTTTTTATGCCGTACGGGACGGCATCTGGTATGATCCCTACTATCCTTTTTTTCTTCCGGAACATTATCGGGCCAGCAATATTCTCGATTCCGGCCGGGGATTTTGCATCAGCAAGGCCGGGCTTCTTTGCGCCCTGGGAAGGGTTTGCAAAATTCCCTCCAGGGTGGGTTTTGCCACGGTTCGCAATCACCTGGCCACTCCGAAGCTTCTGGAATTTATCGGGTCGGACCGATTTGTCTATCATGGGTATACGGAATTTTATCTCCACGGTAAATGGATCAAGGCAACGCCCACCTTCAATATCGAATTGTGCGAGAAACACCATGTCGCCCCCCTTGACTTCAACGGCAAAGAGGACGCCATATTCCATGAATTCAATCAGGATCAAAAACTATTCATGGAATATCTGGAGTATCACGGGACCTATGCGGACATTCCCATAGATAACATCCTCGCGGAATGGAAAAAAGAATACGGCAAAGACCGCATCCGAAAATGGATCGGCAACTTTAATAAAACAGGCACCATAAACCCCGATTGACGGGATCTTAATCTCCTATGTCAGTATTTTTCATTCAGTTTTACGCCTGTATTCTGCTCTAACGGCAGGAACCGGCAAATTTTGCCGGGGCGTGAAACCGTCCGCCCGAATTCGCCCCTATAAGATGAAATAAAATAATTTTGACAAGGGTTAAGAATAAGATTATTTTGGTTTTATTATTGCAAATGGTGAACTTTTTGAATATGTTAAAAACAAAGGTGGCGAACACGCCATGAATCTCCTTAAAGGGGCTTTGTTTTAGGTGTCACCCCATTTTAATTTCACCACATCTGTTGCATTACTTATAAAACGATTTGTCTTTGGAATGCCTTTTTTCCTTCCGGCAGTGGTAGCAGCATTATTTTTCACAGATTTAACATGGCAAAAAGGTCCATTATTATCATTGTTCTTTTGTTCGTCGCTTTCCCGGCGTTTCAATACTTTTACTCAGGAAAGCTCAATGAAGAAACAGCAAAAAGAACGGGGTTCGAAATCATTGCCCATCGAGGGGTAAGCCAGCCTTTTCGAACAGATCATATTGACAACCAGACCTGCACGGCGTCTAGAATATACGAACCTAAAAACAATTATATTGAAAACACCTTCGCGTCTATACAGGCCGCTTTTGCATACGGGGCGACCATCGTGGAATTTGATATTCGCCCGACCAGGGACAAGCGATTCGTTGTATTCCATGACGAAAAACTGGACTGTAAGACAAACGGTAAAGGCAAAGTGTCGGATCTCACCGTTGCTCAGTTGAAGCAGCTCGATGTCGGATATGGTTATACTTTTGACGGCGGTAAAACATATCCGTTTCGCGGTAAAGGCATCGGAAAAATGCCGACGCTCGAAGGGGTATTGCGCGTCTTCCCCAACCGGAAATTTCTCATCGACAATAAAAGCGGGAACAATTTGGAAGTTGCGAAGAGGTTGGCAAAAACCTTGTCCCGGCTGTCCATATCGGAGCAAAATAATCTCTTTTTATGGTCCCAGGATATTGCCTATAACTATATCCACAGCAAACTGCCCAATATCAAGAGACTTTTGCTGCCGTTTGATCATCAAAAGAAATTCTTTATCACCTATTTGCTCAGCATCGGCTTGATGCCTGTGGGTGATGCATATAAAGACCAGGGGCTGGCATTGCCGATAAAATATACGAAATATATGTGGGGCTGGCCGAACCGGCTTCTCAACAAGATCTACGGCGCAGGCGCAAGATTCTATCTTGTTGTAAATGATCCCGGCGATCTCGCGTCGATATCCAATATACCGTTGGACGGCATTATTACCTATGATATAGAGGTATTGGGAAAATATCTAGAAGGGGTTGGTGCATATGATCCAAGACATTAAGCATCAGGTGATTCTGATCACGGGCGCCACCGACGATCTCGGCAATCGCGTTGCTGTTGACTTGGCTGCACGCAAGGCGACGATTCTTCTCCACGGCCGAAGCCCGGAGAAAGGGGACGCCGCCATTCAACAAATCCGGGATACAACCGGTAATCAAGAACTCCATTACTACAACGGTGAATACTTTGACGGCAAGCATCGGATCTGCGCCAACTCCCAGGCCTATGACAAGCAGGCGCGGCGACAATTGCGGATGTTGAGCGAGCAACTGACCCATCTGAGAGACCTTTGAAAATGGAAACCATCAGAATTCTCGGCACCGGCTCATATGTCCCTTCCAAAATACTGACCAATCATGACCTGGTTTCCATGGGACTTGACACAACGGACCAATGGATCGTGAAGCGCACCGGTATAAGGGAAAGAAGAATCGCCGATCCCGATGTCGCCACCTCCGATCTCGGTTATGAAGCGGCAGTCAGGGCCTTGGAAATGGCGGCCCTTTCACCCGGAGAGATCGATCTGATTGTCGTGGCGACCATTACACCCGACACTTGCTGTCCATCCGCGGCGAACTGGCTCCAGGCAAAGCTGAATGCACCCCGGGCAGTAACCTTTGATATCACCGCAGCCTGCTCCGGCTTTGTTTTCGGTCTTAATATTGCCCAGCAGTACCTGACGAATCGAACCGTTAAAAATGTGTTGGTCGTTGCCGCGGAGGTCATGAGTCGAACCGTGAACTGGAAGGACCGCTCCAGCTGTATTCTCTGGGGAGACGGCGCCGGCGCAGTCGTCTTGGCCCTCGGCAAAGAGGGGCCTGAAGTGCTGTCCACCCACATCCACTCCGATGGTGCGAAAGGAAAGGATCTGCTGTTGCCCGGCGGCGGATCCAAAACCACTCCCATCAGTCATGAAAGTGTCGAAAAAGGCGTCCATTTTTTGGCCCTGATCGAAGCCAACCTCAGTTTTCGGGTGGCGATTCGCTATTTTATGGAATCCATCAAAGAAGCAGTCGAACACAGCCATGTCCCCCTTGGAGAAATCGACTGGATTATCCCCCACCAGGCCAATATTCGAATGTTCCAACACATTTCCGGATCCATGAAAATTCCCTTTGAGAAATTTTATTTGACGCTCGACAAATACGGCAACATTTCATCGGCATCATGCGCCATTGCACTGGATGAAGCCGTCAGAGACGGAAGCATTCAGCCGGGCGATTATATCTGTATGCCGGTGTTCGGCGGTGGCTTGACGTGGGGCAGCGCGCTGCTCCGATGGCATTGAGCGAAAAACGTCTTATGACAAGAAATGTTCAAAGGAATAAATCATGAACGCCTCAAATGAAAGCTCCCGCGGTTCATCCAATCAATTCGGTACATCTTCAAAAGAGGCAGGGGGCCGCCTTGCCACGTTATCCCTGGCGACCCTGGGGGTTGTTTTCGGGGATATTGGAACCAGCCCGATTTATGCGATTCGAGAATGTTTCCATGGCGAATACGGCATCCCGGTAACCCATGAAAATATTCTAGGCGTTCTGTCTCTCATGTTTTGGGCGCTTGTCATGGTTGTGAGCATCAAGTACCTCACCTTTATGCTCAGAGCCGACAACAACGGTGAAGGCGGTGTTGTGGCATTGACAGCGCTCCTGAAGGGCAAAAATAAAAGAAAAAGAAAGTGGTCCGGCCTCGTGGCGGCCGGTCTTTTCGGAGCATGTCTTTTGTACGGAGACGGCATGATCACGCCCGCCATCTCGGTTCTCAGCGCTGTAGAGGGCATTCGAATCATCACGCCGGTGTTCAAACCGTATATTGTTCCATTGACCATCGTCATCCTGAGCGGATTATTTCTTTTGCAAAGTCGCGGCACGGCAAAGGTAGGAAGCCTCTTCGGCCCGGTCATTTTAATATGGTTTGTGGTTCTTGCCGTTCTGGGAACCTTCCAGATTGTCCTCGAACCGAAGGTACTGCACGCTGTTTTTCCATGGCATGGCATCCTGTTTCTCGTGCGGAACAAGCTGCATGGTTTTGTTGTCCTCGGGGCGGTTTTTCTTGTCGTCACCGGGGCCGAAGCACTGTATGCTGATATGGGGCACTTTGGGAAGCGCCCCATTCGTCTGACGTGGACCATCCTCGTGCTTCCTGCACTGGTTCTCAACTATTTTGGACAGGGCGCTTTCCTGATGCTCAATCCGAAAACAACCCACCATCCGTTTTATGCACTAGTGCCCGTTTGGGGACTTATCCCCATGGTGTTGCTGGCGACCATCGCCACGATCATCGCCTCTCAAGCCGTTATCACCGGTTCGTTTTCGCTTACCCGGCAGGCCATCCAACTCGGATACCTCCCCCGCCTCAGAGTCTCACACACCTCGGCGACCCATATCGGCCAGATCTATATCGCGCCGGTGAACTGGCTGCTCATGATATGCACGATAGGTCTGGTGATCGGTTTTCATTCATCCAGTCAGTTGGCCGCCGCCTATGGCGTCGCCGTTACATCGACGATGCTGATTACCACGACGCTCTTCTACGTGGTTGCGCGGCACAGATGGAGATGGGGTCTGTTGGCGGCTGGATCGTTAACGGTTATCTTTTTTTTGGTTGATATCACTTTCTTCTGCGCCAACATCAGCAAAATTTTTCACGGCGCCTGGTTTCCACTGGTGATCGGAGCGGTGTTTTTCACTTTGATGTTAACTTGGGAAAAAGGACGGCATATCCTCGGGGAACAACTGGTGAATCTCTCACCGTCCATTGAAAGTTTCGCAAAAAGCCTCGAGGAGAATCCGCCGCAAAAGGTAAGAGGCCAAGCTGTTTTTCTCACGGGCAACCCTGATAGAATCCCCCAGGCGATCGTGCAAAATGTGACCCACAACAAAATTTTGCACGCTGACGTTGCAATTCTTCACTTCATGACAGAGGATATTCCGAGAGTCCCGAATCTTGAAAAAGTCGACGCCGAAAAGATTGAGATATTGAGTGGTTTCTACAGGATAACCGCACACCACGGATTCATGGAAACACCCAAAATTGAAACCATCCTTTCTTTAGCCCGGGAAAAAGGCGTCGAAATCAAATTAGAACATGCCAGCTTCTTCCTTGGACGAGAGAAGCTGGTTATCGGCGACCGGCCGAAAATGAGGCGGTGGCGGTCAAACCTGTTTATATTCATTTCCAAAAATTCAATGGATGCCAGTTCATTTTTCGGTATACCTTCTGATCAGGTGATTGAAGTGGGCGTTCAATTCGAGCTTTGAAAAACAAATGTGGACTTGGTCGTTAAATTGGGGACAAATCACGGATCGCATCGTCATCGGGACGTGTCCCATGACACCCGGCGATCTGATGCGGATCCATCTAAAAGCCGGAGCAACCGGGGTGCTGTCCCTGCAACATGATGATTGCCTGGCCTACTGGGGAATCCACTATGCGGCGATGCACCGCGCCGGAGAAGCGCTTGGACTGACCATGGCGCGGTGTCCCATTCGGGACTTCGATGTGGGGGACATGCGAAAACACTTGCCGGCAGCGGTAGCGTTGCTTTCCGGCATGCTTAGCCATGGGCTCCGCGTATACGTCCATTGCACGGCCGGCATGGGGCGGGCGCCGACCGTAGCGCTCGGATATCTTTCGATGGTCGAGGGGTATTCAGGGGATGATGCCATTCGGACCATTCTCAGGGGACGTCCTGAGGCCATGCCGGCTTTGGAAGCGTATTGCGGTTGCCTCGACGACTTGGTTGACCGATACCGTCAAACAATTGAACAGCGGGCTTATGAGCTGTATCAACGGGGTGTTCACAACAGCGCATCCGCCGACTGGTATCAGGCCCAGGCCGAAATTCTGCGATCAATGTTGACACGCCCGATGGAAGGATTCGGGATCTTAACGTCTTCATTAAAATGAAAAGCCCCTGAACCCGGTTAGGCAATGGGGCTTTTTATCGAAAATGTGACGTTCATGTCATGTTATGGCTGGCCTGACGCTTGCATTCCATGTTGTATCTTTTGTTTTGATGCGGAATTCGCCGCAACAGTTTCTTTCTTTTGCTTGACAACTGTTTTATCGACAACTACTGCAGACGCAAAAGTCGCCGCAATGATGGCGGTAAGCGCAGCAAGCCCTACGAATGCATGAGCCGGGGGAACCGCAGCGAACGACAAGAGCATTACGGTTGCAACAGCTAAGGCCAAACTCTTTTGTTTTTTCATGGTGGCACCTCCAATCCCAACAAGGTAAAAACCTTTTCTTGAAAATAGCGCCCCACATTGACAATAGCTCGTGAATTTCAAAAAATCCGAGTGGGAATTGATAATGTATAATAAGCTGAGTGCAAGTTGGTACTGTCTGCCAAATATTTTGGCTTTAGTACTTATAATAGTAACACAATGTGGTATGTCAAGTTTTTTGTCTGCCTGAATTGAATGTTGGAGTTTTTGATTTTAGCGGCCCGGATAATCGTCATAACTTATCCGGGCCGGCATTTTAGGTATGGAGATTTAATAACAGGAAGTATCGATCCATCAGCGGCTTTTCAACATCTCGGGCTTTGGAAAATTTTCAAAGACTTTTTCAGCGGCTGCAATTTCTTCATCGGATAGGGCAAAGTCTGTTAATTCTTTTGAAAAATACTTATCGTAACCCACCAGGTCGATCAGTCCGTGACCGCTGAAATTAAAGAGAATGACTTTTTCCTTGCCTTCATCCTTGGCTTTCAAGGCCTCGGTCATCGCCATGGAAATGGCGTGGTTTGTCTCCGGCGCCGGAATAATGCCTTCGGTCCTGGCAAAAATCACACCGGCGGCATAGGCATCCAACTGGGATACGGCCCTGGGTTCGATAATCCCTTCGGCCGCCAGTTGGCTGACCATAGGAGCCATGCCGTGATATCTGAGACCACCGGCATGTACCGGTGGCGGAACAAAGGCATGCCCCAGGCTGTGCATGGGGAGAAGCGGCGTATATTTGGCCGTATCACCGTGATCATAGACAAAAGGCGCCCGGGTCAGTGTGGGGCAAGCTGCTGGTTCCACCGGATAAATATCGATCTCTTTTCCGTTGAGCTTATCGTAAACAAACGGAAAAGACAGGCCCGCGAAATTGCTCCCGCCGCCGGCACAACCCAATATAATATCGGGGTACTCACCGATTTTTTCCATTTGCTTTTTGGCTTCCAACCCGATGATGGTCTGATGCAAAAGCACGTGATTGAGAACACTGCCCAGTGAATACCGCGTCTGGCCGCTGGTGTCGGTCACAGCCGCTTCGATGGCCTCGCTGATGGCAATACCGAGGCTCCCCGGCGTATCCGGTTGGGCGGCCAGTATTTCCTGGCCGGCCTTGGTCTCCGGACTGGGACTGGCCACACATTTGGCGCCCCACGATTCCATCATCGATTTTCGATAGGGTTTTTGATCGAAACTGACCCGTACCATAAAAACCTTGCACTCAATGCCAAACTGTGAGCATGCAAATGCCAGCGCACTTCCCCATTGTCCGGCTCCGGTCTCGGTGGTAATTTTCTTGATACCGAAAACCTTGTTGTAATATGCTTGGGGCACTGCGGTGTTGGGCTTATGGCTGCCGGGAGGGCTGACGCTTTCGTTCTTATAGTAGATTCTGGCCGGTGTATCCAAATACGCCTCCAGCGAGAGAGCCCGGACCAGGGGAGAAGGCCGCCAGATAGTCAATATCTTGAGGATATCTTCGGGAATGTCGATCCATCTTTGGGTGCTGACTTCCTGTTCGATCAGATTCATGGGAAATACAGGGGACAACATGTCAGGTGTCACCGGCTTTCCGTCGGGTCCCAATGGTGGATTCAACTTGATGTCCGCCAGCAAATTATACCACTGCCTCGGAATTTCAGCTTCCGTTAACACAACCTTCCTGATTTTCATGAAAACCTCCTTTTAAAAGAAATAAAAAAAACCGGGGTTATCTGAAGCAGCCCCGGCTTTTAACCAGATGAGCCGTGAGCGTCTTCCGTGAAAACTTTGAAGCTGCTCACAGCCTTTAATGTGTTATCCGCATTCATTCAGGTGATGAGCAAACCTCATGTCATTTGCCACCACCAGCACCATTTTCTGATGATCACCATACCCCCAATGAATTTTATTCATTGCCGTTGAATCTGCTCATAGCCTAAAAAAATACCCATTGTCAACACCTAATTGAAGTTGAACCCATTGTTCCGGGTATCAATGCTTGACTTAAAATTTGCGGTTGGATATTTTCAATTGTTTTAAACCGTACCGTATCGATGAATTTTTGAATACAAATTTCAATGAAAATAAATACATTAAAATCCGATGCGCTGCTGCTTCTCACATCGGCCATATGGGGATTCGCCTTTGTGGCGCAGCGGGTGGGCATGGATTACGTGGGACCGTTTTTATTCAACGGCGTTCGGTTTGCTCTGGGCGGTCTCGTTCTTTTGCCGCTGGTTTTGAGAAACGGCATTCATCGACGCCAGGGCGCCGCCAATTTACCCCGAACTGAAACCAAAACGCTGGTATTCGGCAGCGCGCTGCTGGGAATCTCTATCTTTGCCGCCGCATCCCTGCAACAGGTGGGCCTGGTCTATACCACAGCGGGCAATGCCGGGTTCATCACCGGGCTTTACGTCGTGATCGTACCGATTCTCGGCCTTTTCTGGGGCCAGCGTCCCAACATCGGCATCTGGATCGGCGCTTTGCTGGCCGCAATCGGATTGTATTTGTTAAGCGTTACCCACGAGCTCGCCATTTCATACGGCGACCTGCTTGAACTTATCGGCGCTTTTCTCTGGGCCATACAAATTCTTATCGTGGGATGGCTTTCGCCGAAAGCAGATCCTTTAAAGCTGGCCTTTGTCGAGTTTTCGGTATGTTCTTTTTTAAGCCTCGTTACGGCGTTTATAGCGGAAAAAATCGTATTACAGAGCCTGATTCAGGCCGCCATACCCATTTTGTACGGAGGCGTTCTATCCGTAGGAGTGGCGTTCACCCTTCAG
>JAJDND010000041.1 GCA_022340885.1 Desulfobacterales bacterium
CATTTTTCATACAACAAAAGTTTGTTAATAAAAGCCAAAGTTTTCTATTGAGATAAAATTTTGCGAGGTTTACCAGAGACTGGTGACGCACGCTTCTAAGGAGGTTTACAGACCTCAGGCTTGCATTCTTCAATACACCACCCCGTATTACCACGAGTCGATATAGGATTACTGATCGATTTGGTTCTCTGCTCCCAAATACCCACAATTCGGTGCCCAGATGCATCACAAGCTGCCCGTATTGCGTGTTCAAGTTGATCACGAGTCATTTTTATTCTCCAAGGCATTAGTTTAAGTATGATGCTTATTTCTGAAAAAGAGGCTCAGGAAAAAATTGTGGACCTTTTGGCCAAATGGCTTAAAGTTTCAAAGCGTAAAATACGCATAACAGATCAATATCACGATAAAAAAGTTGATGGATTTTTTAAAGGAGGAAAATATGAATTTTCGGGTTAAATTAAGAAACCTTTAGATTCTTAATCCTCAATGCGAATCGTGACCGCTTCATTGATGGATTTAATCTTTCCCGGTCGCAAAATTTTGTCCGTCTTTCTCAGGTCGATGCTTGTTATACTGAAGTTATCTTCAAGGTGCTTGGAAAGAGCGTTCAAAATATTTTGCTGGGCATTGGGAAACGATGGATAGGCAATAATTCTCCGGACGGCAAAGCTTTCTTCGATTCGGCATTCGATTTTGTCGTTGTCCGGCAATGGTTCCTTTACCCTGTCAGGGATTTCGTTTTTTGGGGAAACCGGCTCAAAAAATTCGCAATAATCTGCACTCGACGGCGATATTGTTTCCATAAAACGCACACCGTATTTTTTGTTTTCAAGGGTGAATATTTTACATTTGGGTGCTTCTTGAAAACCACGAATAATGTTGACACAGGATTCACACGTTGCGTCCCTTAACTTTTTTGAAGAGAATCCGCCCGGGGTCTTATTATCTTTTCTATCTGACATAAAAACATTCGAAATATCCTCGATTCCCCTGCCAAGACTTTTTCTTTCCATTGGAGATCGCTCCTTTAAGGTATTTCGATCACGGAATTTCTGCCTCCGAATGCATTCTCGACAACTTTGGAGTTGTTGTTGTCTTCTACCCATTTGCCGTCAATGACAAACTTGTATTGATAGCTCCCAGGTGCAAGGAAGAAATTCTTGGTCCAAGTTCCGTCTTTTTTACGCTCCATCTTCGATGCATCGGCGGGAATCCAGTTGTTGAAGTTTCCGACAATCTTAACGCTGGTTGCTTCAGGGGCATGAAAGATAAATTGTTGTTTTACTTTTTTGACGGTGTCCAAGGGTTTCGTGTCCTTTAAAAGTTTTAAGCCCAGCATCTTTTCTTGAGCCGTTACTTCTTTTGAAAGCGACATGTAGTCGATGAAGCCCCTGGCTTTTTTCTCATATTCTACGATGGATTTTCCAAAACTCGCAGCTTCTTTCAATTTTACATTCAAGTGGATAACGGTTCGAAACATCGATTCATTAAAATTATTTTTAATATTTTGAAGGACCTCATTGGATATTCTAGTACGTTTGTCATGCATGGTTGCAATAACGTTCATCAGGACTTTGTGTCCGGTTTTTTCCTGGACCACGTCTATGATTTTAACCAGCCGGCTGATTCCATGAAGTGAAAACAGGCTCATTTCAATGGGAACGATGACTTCGGTGGAAGCCAAGAGCGAATTAAAGGTCAGCAGTCCCAGGCTGGGAGGACAATCTATGATGATGTAGTCATAATTTCGAGGTGCGCTTTCTATGGCTACTTTGAGCCGAGACTCTCTTCCGTGGATTCCGGCCAGATGCTGTTCAAATATGCTTAAGGATATGTTTGAAGGGGCTATGTGAAAGTTTTTAGAAACTTCAAGAACGATGTCATTAAGCGATGCGTCCGGACGATCAAGATAACCGATCACATCAAAAATTGTCTTTTCAAGACCTCTAACATCGACATCCAAACCCAAGGATGAATGACTTTGAGGATCCATGTCGATGAGAAGCACTTTTCGTTGCAGATGGGCGAGGCATGCAGACAGATTGATGGCCGTGGTTGTCTTACCGCATCCTCCTTTTTGGTTGGCAATCGATATAATTCTCATTCTTCATCCCTCCTTTATTAAAAATTATTCAAAATGGAACTACCTCTTCAGAAGGGCTGGCAAAAATGATTTATATCGTAATTAGATGTCCCTCCGAGATAATTCCAAACCAAATTCCGGTTTGACGATCCGGCATTTTTGATAAGGAGAAAAGAGAATTTTCGCTTTCGTTCAACGGCAGTTCAAACGATTATATGAATTGCTTTGGTCGTCAAACAATTTCCATAAATCGTATATTTTCATTTAATTCATTTCTGTATAACGATTACCGATATACCCAAAAAATATTACCTGCCTGCGCCATTATATTAAAGTCGTTTAAAATAAAGGAGGTAAATTTAAGTTTGAATGCAGCATAATGAAAATCGTATTGTGTGTCAAGAAAATAAATATACAACATATTGTATCGGAGCTAAAAAATGGTTAGGGGATGAACCTGAACGAAACCGGACCGCCGTTTCACCCTCCCGAACGATAATGGTATCTGGGAATATTCATAGGAACTATCGTGTCAGAATAAAAAGCAAGGCTTGAAATATATGATAATCTGTTTTAAATAATAATCATTCTCATTTACATCTTAACCAATATTAGGTAAGGGTGCTTTCAGTTGGCAGATTCAAACGAACGATACGAATCCATGGTAAGGAAACTTAAAGAGCATGGGTATAAGCTCACACATCAGCGTCTGGCACTCGCCAGAGTGCTTTCGGTTAGTGAAGGCCATCCCGATGTGGAAACCATATTCCTGCGGCTGCAAGACAGTTTCCCGACCATGAGCCTGGCCACGGTCTATCGCAATGTTATGTTGTTCAAGTCATTTGGGGAAGTGCTGGAACTGGGATTTCCAAACGGCCGGAATCGGTTTGACGGCAACAAGCCCTTTCCCCATCCTCATGTTATCTGTATTCGGTGCCAAAAAATTATCGATCCGGATGTGGGATCTCTGAAGGATATGACCGAGGAAGTGGCCGATATAACCGGATTTGTCATACTGACCCATCGATTAGACTTTTTTGGTATCTGCAGCGATTGTATGACTGAGAAGGTCTAATATATTTTTTTGCCATTAATTGAGAATAGTTATCATATAATATGTATCATCAAAGGAGTGAGCAGATAAACATGATTTAAAAGAAAAAACTGGCCGATAATGATGGTACCCATGTCGCTGATAATCAGACCGTAATGACAGCCGGCCCCAGATTTTGCGCTCAAAAAATGGTGCGACGTATTTCTAACGATCATCCACGTCTCCCATTGTCACCAAAATCAATCGATAACTTCACTAAAGTTAATTTTATAGATGAGCACCGAAAAACGATATTCACAGCAGCTCGGTGCATAAAATCAGACAACGAAAGGAGGAAATCTCATGAATGAAAATAGCAAGAGCCCGGTAACGGCCGGAGCAAACAAACCGGCACCCGGTAGAGGCACGTCGAACCTGGACTGGTGGCCAAACCGGTTGAAACTCGAGATTTTGCACCAGCATTCTTCCAAATCCAATCCGATGGGCGAGGATTTCAACTACGCTAAAGAGTTCAACAGCCTCGACCTGGCGGCTGTGAAGAAAGATCTTGCGGCGCTGATGACCGACTCACAGGACTGGTGGCCGGCGGACTTTGGCCACTACGGCCCTTTGTTCATCCGTATGGCGTGGCACAGCGCCGGCACCTACCGCATCGGCGACGGGCGCGGCGGCGGCGGCAGGGGTCAGCAGCGCTTCGCGCCCCTCAACAGTTGGCCGGACAACGTCAGCCTCGACAAGGCGCGTCGCCTGCTCTGGCCGATCAAGCAGAAGTACGGCAGGAAGATTTCCTGGGCCGACCTGATAATTCTCGCTGGCAACGTCGCCCTGGAAGCGATGGGGTTCAAGACCTTCGGTTTCGGTGGCGGGCGTGAGGACGTCTGGGAGCCGGATCAGGACGTCTATTGGGGCACCGAGAAGACCTGGCTGGGTGGCGACGAGCGCTATTCCGGAGAGAGGGACCTCGAGAACCCGCTCGCCGCGGTGCAGATGGGCCTGATCTACGTCAACCCGGAAGGGCCTAACGGCAATCCGGACCCCGTGGCGGCGGCCAAGGATATCCGTGAGATTTTCGCTCGCATGGCGATGAACGACGAGGAGACGGTAGCGCTCATCGCCGGCGGTCATGCCTTCGGCAAGACCCACGGCGCGGGCCCTGCGTCCCATCTTGGGCCTGATCCGGAAGCGGCTGGCATCGAGGAGCAGGGCCTTGGCTGGAAGAGCAGCTTCGGCACCGGCAAAGGCGGCGATACGATCACCAGCGGCATAGAGGTCACCTGGACCAACACGCCAACGAAGTGGAGCAACAACTTCTTCCGGATCCTGTTCAGCTTCGAATGGGAACTGACGAAGAGCCCGGCCGGTGCGTATCAATGGCAACCGAAGGGTGACAAAGGCGCCGGTACGGTGCCGCATGCCCACGACCGGTCGAAGCGCATCGCGCCAGGCATGCTGACTACGGATCTTTCCTTGAGGTTCGATCCTATTTACGAAAAGATTTCAAGGCGCTTCTACGAGAACCCGGACCAGTTGGCAGATGCATTCGCCCGCGCGTGGTTCAAACTGACCCACCGCGACATGGGCCCTCGCTCACGCTATCTCGGTCCGGAGGTGCCGGCAGAGGAACTGATCTGGCAAGACCCGGTACCCGCAATCGATCATGAATTGATCAACTCGCAGGACATCGCGGACCTCAAGGCCAAGATCCTTGCCTCGGGCCTGTCCATCTCGGAAATGGTCTCGACCGCCTGGGCGTCGGCATCCACATTCCGTGGCTCCGACAAGCGCGGCGGTGCGAACGGGGCGCGCATTCGTCTGGCGCCGCAAAAGGATTGGGAAGTCAACCAGCCGGCCCAACTGGCGAAGGTCCTCAAAGCACTTGAGCGAATCCAAAAGGAGTTCAACAGCGCACAGTCGGGCGGGAAGAAGGTTTCGCTCGCCGACTTGATTGTCCTGGGTGGATGCGCCGGTGTCGAGCAAGCTGCGAAGAATGCCGGTCACGATGTGACCGTTCCCTTCACGCCGGGACGCACGGATGCGTCGCCGGAGCAAACCGACGTGGAATCATTCGCCGTACTCGAACCGGCTGCAGACGGGTTCCGTAACTACCAAAAAACCAAATACGCCGTATCGGCAGAGGAACTGCTGGTTGATCGTGCGCAACTGCTGACGCTGACCGCACCTGAGATGACGGTTCTCGTTGGCGGTATGCGCGTCTTGAATGCCAACTTCGGACAGTCCCGGAACGGCGTTTTCACCAAGCGGCCCGAGACGCTCACCCGTGACTTTTTCGTGAATCTGCTCGATATGAGAACGACGTGGAGAGCAACCTCGGAAGACGAAGACGTGTTCGAGGGGCGTGATTGCACAACGGGCGAACTCAAATGGACCGGCACCCGTGTCGACCTTATCTTCGGTTCAAACTCCCAACTCCGAGCCTTGGCGGAAGTCTACGGATGTGAGGATTCCCAGGAGAAGTTCCTGCATGACTTTGTAGCGGCGTGGAACAAGGTAATGAACCTTGACCGCTTCGACCTCGCCTGATCCTAGCATAACCCTGGGGTAAACGTCTTCGAGGGCCGCTGAAGCGTATTCTGAACTTCAAATCGGATGACCAGAAAGCGATGACCGCCAAGAACTGACGGATGTTTTGAACGTTCACGGAGACGATTAGCAACATATGAGCGCGGCGTTTCAGTACAATCTGAAACGCCGCCCTTCCTTTAGCGAATGATCAATTCTTGCATATTTGCAAAAATGCAATGTTCGGTGTTGCATTATCGCAATGACAGACGCCGTACTTCCCTTACCCAAAACATCTTTCTTTCCTAAAATTATCCTCTATTTCAGCACATTATTACTATTGCCATTTTTTTAGCAATGTGGCATAGAAAATGCTCTAAAAATAAATGCAATTTCTTTGGGATATTCAGGTATTCATGAAAAATTATCGAGATCCGGAACCTGAAAGTTAGAAGACGCGACCGAAAAGGGGAAAAAATGGAATGCTGCCATGTTTGCGGAAAATTAATTTATGATAACGAAAAGTCGATAAGCGTTTTTCAATTTAATTTAGATCCTGACGATAAATATAATAATTTGATTTTCGATGGCGCGTTTACAAATCACAATAATGAAAAAGTATCGCTTTGCAGAGTCTGCACAGTGAAGACTTTTGCTATTTTTGCTCAAACGTTAGAGGTGGAAAAAGAAGAAATGCCATATTTACATTAGAAATGGTTTCAACACCTTCAATCGGGATCAAGGTCAAGAGGGTTTTGAAACCACTTCTAATCAGAATCTAATTCCCCGCTCAAACTCCCTCATCAAACATCATTAGACGACGTTCCGACATGATGGAAACAACAGGGTCATGTCTTCATTCTTCAGGAATTTTTGTTGTATTCCGAAAAAAATATATTTGAAATATTGAGGATAACATATATGTTTAAATTACAAGTTTAATATAGCCTGGAAAAAATGCTAAGCATTACCCCCTATTAATCTACATAAACAGACCAATGCATCGCGTTAAAGCCGGCTGTCTGCATAAAATCCGACGGCTGGGAAAGGATCGATCTTTCAAAATGCCGAAAAATAAGCCCGGGGGGCTCGCTGCAGCAGTTATCCGGTCTTTAGAGGTTCGTATCGGAAATATTTAACCGCCGTTATTTGAAAGGAGGACATTATGAAAAGAAAACGTTTATTATGGTTAATGATTTTATCTGTGGCGCTAATCGGTTTCGTAACGGCTGCACCGGCATCAGCAGCCAGGACCGTCAAGGTCGGTTTTGTTTACATCATGTCTGGACCTTTTTCCGCATATGGTCAGTTCGCCAAGCAGGGCGCAGAGTTGGCCGTGGATGAAATCAATTCCAAAGGCGGCATTCAAGGACACAAGGTCAAGGCTTATTTTGAAGATTCCACCGGAAAGCCGGATGTGGCCATCCGGGCCATTCGAAAGCTGGTGTACCAGGACAAGGTCGACATTTTGATCGGTCTCGACTCCAGTGGGGTCGCCAAAACCGTGGTGCCGTCGATTCCCCAGATGAAGACCCCGCTGATCATCACCCACGCCGCTACTCCGGATGTGACCGGCAGTGTCTGCAACCCCTATGTCTTTCGGATCTCGGTCAATCTGGCTCAAAATGTCAAAGCCGCTGCTCTGCTGGCCTCGGGAACTGATGTTAAAACCTGGACCACAATCGGTCCAGACTACGCTTTCGGCCACCAAAGCTGGGAATATTTTGAAAAATATCTGAAACCCATGAAACCCGGCGTCGCTTTCCTTCCGCAGAGCGAGGTGGCGTTCCCGCCGTTTAAAACCACCGATTTCAGTTCTTACATTAACAAAGTGATGCAGTCAAAGGCCGACGGTGTTTTGGTCTCTCTCTGGGGCGGCAACCTGATCGATTTCGTACGGCAGGCCAGGGATATGGGGTTCTTTGACGGTAAGCGTCAGGTCTTGATGACGCTAGGCGCCGCCACCGAAGTTCTCACGGCATTGGGCGACAAGATGCCCGAAGGAATTTGGGTCGGCACCCGGTATTGGTTTCTTGCCAATGATTCGGCGATAAATAAGCATTTTGTAAAGGCCTATAAGGATCGATTCGGGGCATATCCGTCTTACAATGCCCAAGGTGCTTATGCAGCGCTCTACACTTACAAGGCTGCGGTCGAGAAAGCCGGATCCGTTAACAAGCAAAAGGTGATTAAAGCACTTTCAGGCTTGACCGTGGAAGTTCCTGTTGGCACCATCACCATCCGCAAGGGAGATCACCAGGCGCTGACCGATGCCACCTGGGGGAAAACCGCCGCGGATCCGAATTATCCTATCCGTATACTCAAGCCGATCAAAATTTTCAAAAGCACCGAAGTAACACCATCGGTCAAGGACACCGGCTGTAAAATGTAATGCTGTTCGGGGCGGCTAAGATGCCGCCCCGAATATTTATTTTGGTCCGGACCACGATTTTGGACTATTTTGCAAGATAAGGTAGAAAGGTAGCGTGGAAAGCTTTATCATCAATCTGCTCAACGGGCTCAGCTGGGGAATGCTTCTCTTTCTGATCTCGGTGGGACTCACCACCGTCTTCGGCGTTTTGGGAGTGCTCAATTTTGCCCATGGATCGTTGTTTATGCTCGGAGCCTATCTTTGCATGCAGATGATGCACTTCGTCCCGTCGTTTTGGGCCGGACTCCTGACGGGTCCGCTGCTGGTCGCCATACTTGGCGTGGTGATCGAGCGGCTGCTGTTGCGCCGCATTTACGGACGCGACATTACCTTTCAACTGCTGCTCACGTTTGCAATTTTGCTGGTCCTTGACGATGCCGTTCGGATGATATGGGGCCCCGGGTATCACGTGGTCGATCCCCCGACTATTTTGTCAGGCGTCTTTTCTATTTTCAGCCGAACCTACCCGGTGTACCGGGTGTTTCTCGTGGTGGCCGGTCCCTTGATCGGGCTGGTGTTATGGTCCTTTTTCCAATTGACCCGCTGGGGAAAAATCATTCGGGCTGCGGCAGTTGATCGGGAAATGGCAGAGGGTATCGGCATCCGGGTGCCGATCCTCTTTACCGCGGTCTTCGGCCTGGGCGCATGGCTGGCGGCAGTGGGCGGGGCCCTGGCCGCACCGCACCAAAGTCTCGCGCCGTCCATGGGCGAAAGGATTATCATCGAAAGTTTTATCGTTGTCGTCAGCGGCGGAATGGGCAGTTTCCCCGGGGCGTTCGTCGGTGCACTCCTCCTGGGACTGCTCGAATCTTTCGGAACCGTGTTTTTGGGAAGGGCACAAATGGCAATCCCGTATATCCTTCTTGCGACGGTGTTGCTGATCCGTCCCCGTGGATTCTTCGGACGGGAGGTTTGAAATGAAGACATACAAGCCAGCGGCGACCATCTTCTCTTCCCTGGCTGCGTTGGCGTTGCTGTCGGCCTGCCCATTTGTCCTTCCCACCTACTGGACGCTGATTCTCACCGAAATTCTGATTATGGGCCTGTTCGCCATGAGCTTCAATCTGCTGCTCGGCTATACCGGTCTTTTGTCTTTCGGCCAAGCCGGCTTTTTCGGCGTAGGCGCTTACGCGACTGCTTTATTTATATCGAAAGGGGGCAGTTCCTTGTTTCTATGCCTTGTCATATCACTGGCGGCCGGGGCTGCCGCGGCCGTCGTTATCGGCTACTTTTGCGTGCGCCGGGACGAAATTTATTTTGCCATGATTACGCTGGCATTCGGAATGATGCTTTATACCGTTGCGCACAGCTGGATCGAGTTGACCGGCGGCAGCGATGGTCTTCCCCTGATGACACTTCCTTCTTTGCGGCTGTTCGGCATGGAGTTGAGTCTTTATAGCCCAACGAATATGTTTATGATTGTCCTTTTGGTGACAGCCGTGTGCATCTTTTTTCTTTGGCGACTGGTCCGATCACCCTTCGGACTGCTGCTCACCGCCATCCGGGAGAACAAGCAGCGCCTGTCTTTCGTGGGTGCCGGGGTGCAAAACCTACGGCTTGCCGCCTTTGTCATCGCGGGTGCGCTGGCCGGTATTTCCGGATGCATGTTCAGCCTATTCAACTCCATGGCAGCCCCCGACTTTTTGCACTGGGGATTTTCGGCACGCCCGGTGCTCATGACCATTCTCGGCGGTTCAGGCATCTTTTTCGGTCCCATGCTCGGCGCGGCCGTCTTCTTCGGCCTGGAGCAGGCAATCACTAACATTACCCAGAATTGGATGTTTTTTCTAGGCTTGATCCTGACGCCGGTGGTGATATTTTTCCCAAAGGGCATTCTCGGCACCCTTGTTGACTATTTATTCAAAAAGACAAAAGGCAAACCGTGAATGCGTGACGTCCCGATACTCAAAATTGAAAACCTCGGACACTCATACGGCAAGTATCTGGTGATCCAGGACATCTCTCTGGAGGTAGACTCCGGGGAGATGACGGCGCTGATCGGCCCGAACGGAGCCGGCAAAACCACATTTTACAACACCGTAACCGGACGTTTTCCTCCCACCCGCGGCCGCGTCCATTTCAACGGAAAAGAGATTACGGGCTTTCCCGCGCATAAGCTCGTTCCCATGGGCCTGATTCGATCCTTTCAAATCACCAACATCTTCCCGAAGTTAACGGTGATCGAGAATGTCCTCGTTCCCCTGGTACTTCACTATCGAAAAGGATATTCGTTTCTGAGAGCATTGACCGGCGAAAAAAAACTCTACCGAAACGCCGAAGAAGTTCTCGACAAGGTGGGCATTCTCGAATCGGCCCATCGACCAGCCGGCGAACTCGCATACGGGGATAAACGTCTTGTGGAAATGGCCATAGTGCTGGCACGAAATCCCAAGCTGGTGATGCTCGATGAACCCACGGCCGGCATGAACCCGGAAGAAACCGAACGCATGATCTACCTCATAAAGGAACTCGCCGAACGATTCGGAACCACTTTTTTTCTCACCGAACACGACATGAAAGTGGTCTTTGCCGTGGCAACCCAAATTTATGTTCTGCACCAGGGGGGTCTCATCGCCCAAGGTGACCCGGAAACGATCCGTATCGACCCGAAAGTCCGGGAAGCATATCTGGGAGGGTCCGTAAATGATTGAAGTTTTAGATATCCACGTCTTCTATGGCGATAGTTATATCCTCCAGGGCATCAGCCTGAATGTAAAGGAAGGGGAAATCGTCTGCCTGCTCGGACGAAACGGCGCCGGGAAAACCACCACCATGAAAAGCATCATGGGGTACAATCCTCCGAAAAGAGGCACCGTTCGCTTTGACGGTCGGGATGTCACCCAGCAGCCGGTCTATGAAAAGGTCCGGCGCGGCATTGGCTATGTTCCCGAAGACCGGCGGATCTTTCCGAACCTGACGGTGGTTGAAAATCTTCAAGTGGCCCGGCTTCCCGGACATTCGGACCGGACAGCCTGGGACATTGAGCGGATCTTCTCGACCTTTCCGATACTCGTCAAACTGCGCGAACACAAAGGCGGGGAACTGAGTGGCGGAGAACAGCAGATACTGGCCATATCCAGAACCTTGATGGGAAACCCCCAAATTTTACTGCTGGACGAACCGTGCGAAGGGCTGGCCCCTCTCATCGTGGAAAACCTCGGTGAGATCATCACATCACTGAAAAAAGAAGTCCCGATCCTGATGACCGAACAGAACGCTCACTTTGCATTGAACATTTCAGACAGAGGGTATGTCATCGATAAAGGCCGGATTCGGTATGAAGGAACCGCCGCAGATCTGGTCAAAAACACGGAAATTCAGCAGCGCTATTTGGCCGTCTGATTCTTAACATAAATAATGCATTTTGCTTGACACACATCAAACATTCCATTAAGCATTTTTTAATGATCGTGTCACATCGTTATATCCCTAATTGATATATTGGATAGGCAAAACAGGATATGTTGTGTTTTTGAATCAATCCGTATTATCTAAGGAGGTATTAAATGGCAGGTATCAAAACAAAACAGGGAATTAAACGGCAGAAAGTGACATTTTCACTGAAAAACGCTGAGGCCAAGGAAGTCTTTTTAACGGGAGATTTCAACAACTGGCACCCGGAGAAACATCCCATGCGAAAAGATAAAAAAGGAACATGGAAAAAACAGGTGATGCTTTCTCCCGGGAACTATGAATACAAGTTTTTGGTAGATGGACAGTGGAAGGAAGATCCAAAAAATGATCGGCTGCACCCCAACTGCTTCGGGACTTACAATAACATTATAAATGTGTTTGAAAAAAAGTAAAAGATTTCAATCATTTTCCAAACACTTATAGCTGGGTCATATCGTTGAACGGCAAATAATGCTAACAATTCCTTGAGTTGTTTCAAAAGGAACGTATTCATTCGTTGACACCAGAGAGGCTAACTCTTTATGAAGGGTTCGCCTTTTTTTGTTTTGTAAGATATATTCTATATGAACTGAAATTTAAGATGCTTAGACCTGCGGTTTTGTAATCTATCTTCTATCAGGCTCCTTTCTCCTTTTCCAAATTCAACAAGGTGTTACAGCAGTGGCAATATGCACGCTGCAACTTGAGTCAAAACACATTTTCACCCCTTCTATCCATTAATCCCTACCCTCTCTGAATATAATTTCTAACGTTTTTAGCAAAAAATACCGAATATTCATATTAGAAGTCATCTCAAAAATAGGATTTTGGCTCAAGTTCAAGGCAGGACCGAGTTTCAACCCGCAGACATACTAAAGTATTTCGAGGAGTTGAAGCGAGGCCCTAACACAGAAATTGGGGCAAAAGACTTTTTTGAGATGGCTTCTGATGTTCAGGCAAATACAGACTAACACATTTAAACGCTAATAAGCATTATGGATTTTATTGAATATCAATTATTGAGAATAGAAGATAATTTCATTGAAAGTGGTAGATATAAAGAGGCCATTGATCATCTAGAGAGGCTTTTGAATAAATATCCAACCAATGCAGAAATTGTTTTCCTTTTAGGTGTGGCATATCATTTTTTAGGTGTAGCGTATCAAAAGGTTAATAAGCATGGATTAGCCATTGAATGCTTCACTAGAGCAAATGAAATCGATCCAAAGATAAACGGATTAGAATTGAGATTAATGTATAGCGCAAGATTTATGATTAAGGATGAAGGTTTGGAAAAATTGAATCAGTATAATATCAATGAGAACACATTATATAAGATTCGTTCAAAATATTACTATGATTCGGAATTATATAATCAAGCCATCGCTGAATTAAAAAAATTAATGGTAACTAACCCAACTCCCTGGCCAACCTACATGTTCATTGCAAAAAATTATCAAAAAGCCGGTGATGCTGAAAAAGCATTTCGTTTTTATGATAAGGCATTGTCGTTAGACTCAAATGAATTAGAGGAGATCATCGGCAGTCTTATTGAAAAATCCTTTTTATACATAAAGTGCAATAATTTCAAAGATGCATCAATTACCCTTCATCGGTTATTGGAAATTATCACTGAAGATATTGAAAACTACCTATATTCATTGGATTTTATGTGCGATTATCACGAATGCGATGAGGTTCTGGGAATCTGTGAACAGCAACTCGTAAAAAATCCCAAAAATATTCATGCAATTCTCAGCAAGGGAATAATATTTTTATTGATAGGAGATCTTATCGAGGCAAAAAATACCATTTCTGCGGCAATCTTATTAGCACCGAAAAATCCTATATCCCATTTTTGTTTTGGTGTTATATTTTATTTGCTGGAAGAACCTAAAAAGGCAATTAGAAGCATTTTATCAGCTTGTGCATTAGATTTTACAAATAATTATTACAACATTTTTTATAAACATCTCACTAAAAGCGAATTTGCTTGAAGCCGTCATACAGAAAATAATGAAAAGATTCAACGTTAAATTCCACGGGGAGAACTTTCTACTTAATCTTGATGGTGAATTTAAAAAGTTTGGGTTTTATGCCACGAGTTTTATAAAGGCGGAAACTCCACTAGAAGCCAAAAAAATTGCGACTATCTTAATTCATCAAAATCCTAATTTAAGAGATACTGTATTAAATGTAAATGGTGATCGTCCGAGACTTAATATAGAAGAAATAGAGGAAGTCAAATTTCTAAAATCCTTTGCTCAAAAATCGACAACACAATTTACATTTTATCCCGAAGATGAGAAATAGAAATCTGCAATAAAAATTAAATATCACCATCCTTTTTAGAAGTCATCTCAAAAAAATCTTTTCGTTCGATATCGGCGTTGAGCCTTCATCTCAGGTCCTCGACATACTTGAGTATGCGTGTCGAAGATCCTGTTAACAGACGGGATGGATTGAGCCTCAGTCTCGCGTTCTTGTCCCGCTGAACCTGAGCGGGAGATTTCGAACGAAAATCCTAATTTTCAGATAGCTTAGAGCTAATTACCGTTTAAATTATCCAGCGTTTCAACTGTCACCCTCAGCCCAATGCTGACCAGTCCCTTTGTCAATCCTCTTGTGCACGAAGAACTGGAAACGTCTATGATTTAAGAGAAGAACGGTAGTGAAATCCCATAAATTTTATGAAAATCCAAACTTGAACTTGAGGTTTTCACAAAAAAGGAGATTTTTATAATGCCCTTGACAAGTTGAGTTAAATATATGAAAAAATATACCTATTCCAAGTAATTGCTTTAACTTTATGCAAAGGGAGAGCATATGATTTTACAATAAGCCCCATTTCTCACATTGAGAGTGGGGCTTTTGGGTTTAGGGCGTGCGCTATATGAACAGTTCTTCGATGCAACAAAGAAACTTGGTTGCAATGTCTTCCGTTGTGTCACATCTCCGGTTAATAAAGGATCGGTCTCATTTCACCTCCGCATGGGCTTTTATATCGAACTTGGATCAAAAAATGTCGCGATACTATTCCGGTGGTTGAAAACTTCGACGGAAGGGGCGAAGACCGTGTTCTTTTTTACAAAGCATTGGACGCATAAACCGTAATATTTAGACAGGATCTCCCCCGGTTAATTTCGCTTTGCTGTCATTATCATGAATTTAACTTGGCAAGCTTCTTTTCTTCGAAAAATTTAACAAGGCGAGCAGGATAAAGATATTTTGACTTTTCGGAAGCCGGGGAAAAAATCAAGTCGATCCGGTTCGTTCTGTCAGAAAACATTAATGGAGAGACGCCATGATAACTATCAAGTCAATTGACGACACCACCTTTGAGGTTGTTGTCGAAGGAAATAGGACGACAACCCACAGGGTCACGGTTCCACACTCGTATTATGAAAAGCTAACAAAGAAAAGTGTAGCACCGGATGTGTTGGTAGAGCGATCTTTTAAATTTCTTCTCCAGCGAGAGAGCAATACCAGCATCCTTAGAAGTTTTGAGCTTTCAGAAATCAGCCGGTATTTCCCGGAATATGAAAAAACGATTCAGATAATGTTGAAGTAAGGTCAATGAACACAGATAATTTGAGGGTGGTTAGAATTATAAAAAAGAAAAAGAAAGGAACCGTGTGGCCAAGCGGGGTTTGTGATCCGTATCAACCCTTGGGGGAAAAGAAGGCGTTGAGCAGGAAATGCCCTGAAATACTTGTACAAAATAACTGGCCGGTGTTCATTCAGACACGCTCTCCATATTTACAATAAATACGGATGGAACGATAAAAATACCGATGATTATTTTACCCAGACAGGCAGGAAAATTTCGAACGAATTTAAGAAACTGGGGGTAGACTGCAGGTCAGCATACTTGTAAGATGTTTCACAGGACCAGCTGAAGCTCGCCAACATCACGTTGGGCCGACTTCGTTAAAGAAATTAATAAGGGGGAAATCAATGATTAGGGTGTCTGTACTTTATTTCCAAAAGGAAGGGGCTCGCTTCGATCATGACTATTACACTGGAAAGCACATACCTTTTGTGCGCGAAACACTTGGACCATTTGGCCTAATCCGAGCCGAAGTTGATAGGGGCATCGCCGGCGGACCTGGCGAACTTCCTCTATTTGTTGCAGCTGCTCATCTGATCTTCGAGTCACTTGATCAGTTTCAAGAGGCATTTGCATCAGTGGGAGATCAGCTTACGGCAGATGTTCCCAACTACACCGACATCGAGCCCCAAGTTCAGCTCAGCGAAATGGTTGATTAACAGGCGGTTCAACCACTCGCTGCAGTAAGTCGGAGCCTAATTGTTCCATGCGTTTATCTGTAATGAGTTCGGAAGGTCTTAAAATGGCCATCAATCAATCCCGCTGCTGAGCGGACATTAGGGGCATCCATCAATAAGTAAAGAACGGAATGGGGGTATGGCCGAGGCAACAATTTGATATAGAGACCAGTCTGCTTAAAAATTGCACCTTAAAAACGGATGTATAGTGCAAAAAATAAACGTTTAAGAAAAAACTTCTAAGGAACTTCAAATATGTTTAGAAAAATCCTATATCCAACAGACTTTTCGGACGTATCAAAAATCGCAATAGAATATCTAAGGCAACTGAAAGAAAGTGCCGTAGAGGAGATTTTATTGCTTCATGTAATTGATGACAGGGATTTACAATTCAGTTATCTTTATGTATTTGATGAATATGGCGGTGAAAAAGACCTGAAGCAGAAACTGAAGGATGATGCCGCAAATAAACTGGCTGAAATCGAAGACAAATTGAAAGATTGTGGATTTAAAATCACATCCAGGATAGAATTGGGAATTCCGCTAAAGGAAATATTAAAAGCTGAACAAAAAGAAGATATATCGATGATAATCATCGGTTCCCATGGAAAAAGTAACGTTGAAGAGATGCTCCTCGGCTCTGTGTCAGAAAAAGTTGTAAGAAAATGTAAAAAGCCGGTATTGGTCGTTAAGAGATAAAAATGAACCTATTAATTCATTTCATGTCATAAGAATAATTCTTACTTACTTATTAGTTTGAAATAGAAAGGAATATCAGATGAAAGTGATTCGCTTTGATAATGCCGAAAGCTACGAACCGGAAAAAGACTGGAGACGTGTGAGCTTATGCAGTCAGGAGGAAATCTCCATAGAGCACTTCGTCAAACCCGCCGGCCATGCCTCGCCTCGTCACGAACACCCGAATGCACAGGTTCTTATCGTGCTGAAGGGGAAGCTGACTATCACAACGGATGACGATGAGCAAGAGCTTTCCGAGAACGACGCAGTTTATATTCCAGGGGATGAACCGCATGTCGTGACGAACCCCCTGAAGAAGCCCTCGGTCGGTATTGATATCTTCGTTCCAGGGCGTTCATTCGATTTTTGGCTGAAAAGAAAAACCCAGTAATATTTAGACAGGATCACAGAACAACCCAGTACTCCGTCTCATAACGAATGCCGGATGTTAAGTACTTTCTGTACGAGCGTGTCCTCCTGCGTCAGTTGTTTAGGAAAAAATTGAATGAACAATGAGGCCCCCTCTCTATACCGCGATCCCCATCGATGGATGGTTTTTTCCGTTATCTGCCTGGTGTACTTTTTCGTCTATTTCCACCGGGTGTCCACATCGGTTATTGTTACGGACCTTTTAGAAGCCTTTCACACCAACGCTACGGCGCTGGGTTTCATGTCGTCCATGTATTTTTATCTCTATGCCTTTGAGCAGCCGCTTGTGGGACATTTATCGGACCGGCTGGGGCCCCGGCGAGTTATCGGCTACTGGTCCATGGCGGCCGCGGCAGGATGTTTTCTTTTCGGCATGTCGCCGGACATCGGTTGGGCTTCGGTGGGAAGGGCGCTCATCGGACTCGGCGTGGGCGGCGTATATGTGCCGGCGGTCAAAGCCATTTCCCTGTGGTTCAGGAAGAAAGAATTTACCACCATGATCGGCTTGCTTATGTCCATGGGTAATTTCGGGGCTGTGATTGCCACCACGCCTCTTGCCTGGACGGCGGCGGTTTGGGGGTGGCGGAAAACATTTTTCCTGATCGGCGGGATCACTCTTGGGCTTGCATTTTTCATGCTGCTGCTCACCCGGGATTACGCACAACAATCCGATCCGGTCCAGGTGAATTCAGCCTCAACCGCTGCAAGCAATCCAGGGTCGAGATCAAAACTCGCTCAAGTGTTGTCATCCGGGTGGTTCTGGATCCTTGCGATAGTTTTTTTCGGTATCTACGGCACCTTGGTGACGCTGCAGGGGCTTTGGGCAACGCCTTTTCTGATGACGGTGCTTGGCATCGAACGCATCTTTGCCAGCAAGCTGAACATGCTGATCCCCGTGGGGGTGATCATCGGCGCGCCTTTTTTCGGCTGGATGACCGACTGGTTGTCACTCAACAAGAGAAATACCCTGATAGTAATTCTGACCTTATATTCACTAACCTGGATGGGAATCGTTTTCTTTTTCAGTCAGCTGGGAACAGTTGGTATTTCTATGATGCTGCTGTTGATGGGTATTGTTGCGGGCGGGTTCATCAGCACGCTGTGGGGGATCGTCCAAGAGGCTGCGCCTCCGGATATTCTGGGCTTGATCTCAGGCATGCTCAATCCGGCGCCGTTTCTCGGTGTTGCCGCTTTTCAGGTCCTGACGGGTGCCATCCTAAACCGGACCACCCGTGTCGGAGATCTTTACCCGCTTTCCGGATTCAGGAACGCTTTTTTAATCTGTTTGTTCGGCATCGTCATCTGCCTTGTGCTGTCATTTCTCCTCCCCAGGTCCAGAGAGACTTGAAACCGCTTCTGGTGTCATGGCGGAACACTGCTGTCCAAGATATGCCTTCAGGCCTTACGAAAAATGTATGCCACATTGTGGTTGGTGCCAATTGATACGAAATGTCCGGTTCAAGCGCTGAAATGTCTATTTCCAGAAGGATAACCCTTGTCCATTACCCGACAACTGAGTGCTTTTCCGTTCCATGTATTCCCCAGGTTTTCCGCGAATTTGACAAAGATAGAGATATGGTTATGTTCGTCTTAATGGCAGAAAATACAGTCAAAAAATTAAGGAGGAAAGTAAGACATGGCAACTTCAACCGGGGAACAATTGGCTCAAAACGTTCGACAGAAAATTGAAGACCTGAAGAAAGTCTGTGAGAGGGTTGATGAGAACACCGCCTCGCGTTCGCCCGAAGGACGATGGTCTCCCAAGGAAATCCTTTCTCACCTGTCCGGCCCCGAAGACTCGGGCCATCTGCCGATCCTGAAAGCCTTTCTGGATCAGGATACGCCCAGGCTCGATCTTCAGGCCGAGGACCCTTTTTATTCTGAAAAACGCGCCCAAATGACTTTTGCAGAGCTCTTCTCAGGGGTCGAGAAGGAATATGATGGAGTTGCTGAGTTTGCCGCCGGCTTGTCCGGGCAGCAGCTCGACCGAAAAGCGCATATTCCCATGCTCAAAGAATCGCCTCTCGGGGAGTACCCGACGCTGGAGGAACTGATCAGGGGCTTTGTATCGTTTCATGTCCAATTTCATACTGACCATATGCGCGAGATTCTGAAAGATCTGGGCTGACACATATTCATTATTCAACCTTCAGGAAGATTTGGAAGATTATCGACTACCTCTAAAATAGCTGATTTCAGATATGGGTTTTCTTCCATAGTCTCCTTTCATAGGTAACTATAACTTAAGTTGTTGTAGCTACTTCTGATTAAAGCGGATAGAATGGTTCTTGGCCTAAATTACCATCCACGAGGCGCCAGATTTTGGTGTCATTTTCATTCTTAAGTGCTTTGGGCAACGCTTCCTGGGGAAAATTCTGATAGCAAACCGGACGCAAAAAACGCTTTATCGCAGCGGTGCCGACCGAGGTTGTCCTGCTGTCTGTGGTTGCCGGAAACGGACCGCCATGATTCATTGAGTGGCACACTTCAACACCGGTCGGGAATCCGTTGAAAATAATGCGACCGACTTTTCTTTCCAGTATGGTGATCAATTCCCGGTATTCAACCAATTCTTCTTTGGTGCCGTGAATGGTTGCCGAAAGATGTCCGGTCAACGACGCTGCAATTTCAAGGATCTGTGCTTTGGATTCGCATGCAATCAATAGTGAAGACGGCCCGAAGACCTCTTCTTGGAGCCGGTCATTTTCAAGAAAGGTTCGGGCGTTGGTTTTCAGTAGAACCGGGTTTCCCGAACACGCCTCGGCATTTTTCAAATCGCCGGCTATAACGTCAACGCCGGTCACGCTGGCAAGTGCATCCAATCCCGCCTCATAGGCCGACTTGATGCCTGCGTGCAGCATGGTTCCCACCGGTTTTTGCTTCAAAAAATCTGTTGCGACACTAGAGAATTTATCAAAGGATTCCCCTTGTAAACCAAAAACAATTCCCGGGTTGGTACAAAACTGGCCGATGCCAAGGGTCAGAGAATCGACCAGCCCGCTGGCAACACGTTCATGTTCAAGCGCGCTCGGCAATATAAAGACCGGGTTGGCGCTGCCCATTTCCGCATAAACCGGGATGGGTTCTGGACGCGCCGCAGCCAGGTCGAATAATGCTTTGCCACCCTTAAATGATCCGGTAAATGCGACCGCTTTAATAAAAGGATGCCGGACCAATGCTTGTCCGACTTCAATATTGTTGCCCTGAATCAGGGAAAAAACACCTTCCGGCATATGGCATTTTTTAGCTGCGTTTTGAATCGCCCGGCCGACCAGTTCGGATGTGCCCGGATGCGCCGGGTGTCCTTTCACGATCACCGGGCAGCCTGCAGCCAGTGCAGATGCGGTATCCCCGCCGGCTACGGAAAAGGCAAGGGGGAAATTGCTTGCGCCGAAAACTGCCGCCGGCCCCAGCGCGATTTGCATCTGCCGGACATCCGGTTTGGGCAAAGGCCGGCGATCCAAAACGGCGGTATCGATGCGTGCATCCAAGAATGAGCCTTCGCGCACCACCTGTGCGTACAGCTTGAGCTGTCCCGTTGTCCGGCTGCGTTCACCTTGCAGCCTGGCCAGGGGCAGGCCGGTTTCGGCCATGGTTCGATGGAGCAATGCATCACCTAAGACCAAAATTTCTTCGGCAATGGTTTCCAGAAAATCCGCTCTTTTATTGAGCGGCATATTTCTGAAGACATCGAAGTCGCGTTCGGCCAATTGCGCAGCGCTCTCAACCGCTTCGCCGCCGCCGTTGCTGAATTCGCCGTCTAAAACCACGCCCGTCGCCGGGTTGCTCACCGTGAATGTATCGCTGCTTTTTACTTCTTCAAAACCGATGATGTGTTTTCCGGATAGATTCATTTAAAATCCTTATTGAAGATTTTGAAACCAATTATAGTCAATCTTCGGGATATGCGGATCCTCGAGAAGTGATCTTTTTTAACGATTGCATGACGTTTTCCACCTGTTTTCGAGTTTCTTCAAAGGAATTCTCGTTATTGACAATATAGTCGGCATATCCCGCCTTTTCATCGATGGGCAGTTGGGATCCGAGGATATTGGCCGCTTCCACTTCGCTGATCTTATCCCTTTCGGCCAGACGTTTTATCTGTTCTTCCTGGGGAATATAGACGACCAGAAGCTTGTCAAACATATACTGAAGGTTTAATTCAACCAGAAGCGGCACCGCCACCGCAATGATCGCATCAGGATCTTTTCCCGCAATCTCATGGACCTGTTTGAAAAATTCCTCGTAAATCGGAGGATGTGTAAAACTTTCCAGTTTTTTTCTTTTCTCGATATCACGAAAAACAATTCCGGAAACCTTTTTCCTATCCAGAGTTCCGTCTTCCTTAAGAACTTGCTTTCCAAAATAATCAACAATCTTTTTCAAAGCAGGGGTTCCCGGTTCGACTACCTGCCTGGCAATAACATCTAAATCAATAACAGGAGTTCCCAATGCTTTCAGCATCTCGGTCACGGTAGTTTTCCCGCTGGCGATACCACCGGTCACACCCAGCAGTAAACGATTGTCTTTTCCTTTTAAGGTTTCGATCATTTTGTCCAGATCTTTGTATACCTCGGGAAAAGCAGGAGACGGGTCCATTTGTGCACCGGCAAAACTGATGGGATATCGAACCCCTTTGCGATAGAGATGTTCCATACCCCTGAGCGCTTTTTCCATCATGGCGGCCGGTACTGCCATAACCATTTCATCATCCTGGGCGTGCCCGTAGCGACGTTCGCCGTAGCAGGGAATGGACAGTGACGGCTTGCCGGTTTCGTAGCACCTGACAATGGCATCCGAACAAGACGACTCTCCTACACAGTAAAACTGCATCACCTCATAGTCCTCGAACTGCAGAGAATTGATCAGAAGCATCATCTGAGCCGGATTGCCATAAATGAGAACAATATCAGGCTCAAAAGGGTTGTAAACCAGAGGGCCCATGGCCACGGCTTCATATTTGCCAAGTGGAAGACGAGGGATCGATTCTTCGTATTTTTTACCGTCTTTCTTGGTTTGGACCCAAATAATGCTGCGGAAGGTTCCGTTCTTGTGTGTATTCGGGGCATCTCTCAAGCCCAGAATCGAAGTGCAGGTAGGAAATAAAAAATCATCGAGATCACCCCCTGTCGTCCAATCAAAGTTCCTGACAAGCGTGATGAGCTGGCAGAGCGTGACTTTATGACCGGTTCTGCGTATGAAGGGGATTTTGTCGAGCTCTTCCTTTTTCTCCAACATTTTAAAGGCAATGGGAAAGGATTTAAGCCGCACCAGAAGCTCCATTCTTCGGACCAGTTTTTCCCAGTCGGTTTGCTTTTTCATGTAGTTGCTGTCCTATTCTTCTTCAGGATACCCTTGTTCCTTTTTCGAAATGCAACAGGCGAAAATTTCCCTCTTTTCAGCATTTCGATCATGTCCTTTTCATCCACTATGGAATTCTGGAATCGAGTTGCGTACAAGCCGACTTCGCTTGCCTTATGTGCATCACTCCCGCCGATACCCGAAAGACCCAGGCCGTCTGCAACTCTGGATGCAAAGTCATTTTCTTCTCTGGTGACTTTTCCATTCATCACTTCTATGGCGTCAACATATTTGAATAGAGGTCTTTTCATTGCCTTTTCGAGATTTAATCCGAGTCTCTCCACACCGAAGGTTAGAAATCCCCTGAAAGGGTGAACGACTATCATGTAGCCGTCCGCTTTTTTCACTTCCCGCCGCAGTTCGTCCAGCTTGATAATTCCCTTCTCCCTAATGTCCAAATCCAGTCCGAATACAAGCATGTGCCCCTGGTCGGTTGTGATCTCATTGCCTCTGAGAACCAGGAATCCGTGTTTTTGGGTCAGATTTTTAACCCGATCCGGATTCCACACGTAGTTGTGGTCTGTAAGACAAATTCCGTCCAGACCGATTCGTTTTGATTCTTCGATCAACTGGTCTTCGGAAACGGAACTGCAGGATGACGCCGGATAGCTGTGGGTGTGTAGGTCAATGACCATCCCTCCCAATGCTCTGTCCGGAACAGAATCGACCTCTCTGATCCTTTCCAGAACCTGGATCGGCTCCTGGGAATCCTGAATTCTATCCGACTCCATGCTGACATGACGGGTTGTATCCGATCCCGAAGAATCCGGTGAAAGGCCGCTTAAAAATTCTTCAAAAGTCAGCCCCGGATGCTTTATCCTAAATTCCTCCCATTGGATTATCCGAACCACTTCTTTTACCGAATCGCAACATTCGATAAGGAGAGTTGCAAAATGGCGACATGCTCTTCGTCCTATCGTCTTTTGAATTTTTTGTTCCAGCCCTTCTTCATCGATGCAAAATCCAACCGCGATACCTAGAAAGGACAAGGCCTTGGGGCATTCAGGAGTTGTCCATCGATTCCATTTTCCTGAAACGGATATCAATTTCAGATCTGACAGTCGCACCAGAATTTCCATCTCCAGACCGTAGAGATCATCATCAAGGACACCGTGGATCCGTAACGTATCCGGGTCTTTTCTCGCAATGCTGACCAGTTTGTTTCTTGAAAATTTCAACATGTTCTACAGGCTCTCTTTAAATAGAATTTAGCAGAAAATTCGCAACCAAGGGCCTAAATTTACCTTGGCAAATAGAATCATCTATCGAAGATCCATTTATGAGGGATCAAGGCCTTCCACGAGGCGACTTCCCGGTGCAAAAGCGGCACACCGGTTGTACAGTCTTATGTTATTTCTGACCATTTTTGAAAAGAATTCGATTTTGCCTTCCTGATCTTCAGGGGCTTTTAACAGAATATCTTTGGTGAGGGACAAAATCACACCGTGGCAACATTCTTGCAACATGAAAATCAGCTCCTTGCATTCCGTGGTTTCCTCTAGAAGTCCTTTTATAATCTCCAACATACCCGGGCCGATTCTGACACCTCGCACTTTTTGAAGAAATTCAGTTGAATCGAGACATTCTTTTCGGTGGGTGCGCTGAATGTCACCTTCGACAGCGGTAATTTCAAGATCGGGCAGCTGGGCCGTGATTTCTACAAATGCCTCCGTGAGAGTATCCTGAAGACGACAGAATGATCTTATCGTCTGATCATCGATGACTTCGACACTCGTACACCTGTTCCTTGTAAAGCTGAGAATATCGGTCATGATTCAAATCTCCTGAGCATTTTTTAAACGATGATAGTTTCTCTCTTTTGCAATAACACTTCCTATCCATAAAAACAATATATGTCCTTCAGCGGAACCACGGATTTTTTCATGGAAAACAGGAAAACCGATTAAAATTGCTAAGTAATTTAATATATTAATCTTGACTGGAAACTTGGTTATTTAAAAAATTTTTCATATTTTCAAATAGTTAGATCGTGTGGCGCCGCACGTTACCAAAACATTTTTTAATTGATGTATACGCACAAAAGATGCATATTAAGAACTTTGAGCCTTTCGAATGGGAAAGTGGTTGGCTTCAATTTAGAATAATTCCATGGCATCTGACACTCCACCGGCGTGCAGAAAAAATCCGCGCAGCAGCAAATTATGTCCTCGCCGAAGATATTCCGATCGTGACATCATATCGTTTGGACAAGGCGGGCGAAAGTGAATAACCCGAAGTGGTAAAAGACCATATTTGAATAACACAAGAAAGGAAACACCCGTGAAAACATCAATCAAAAGATCGATCATTACATCTTGCTGCGTACCATCGAAGAACTGTGCGGCTTGCCTTTTGCCGGAAGTAGGCCGCTTCGTCAGTGATAAGCAATGTCTGGAAATAATCTGCAAACCATTAAATCGAAAAGGGAAGACACATGGACGAAAAACATGATCCAAAAGAATTGGATAGGATTCAAGAAGTTTTAATGGCAAATTCGATAATGATCGAGACGTTAACCCAACTTCTCATGGAGAAGGAAATTGTCTCCAATGAAGAATTTTTTACAAAACTGAAAAAAGTAAAAAATGATTACCAGAGGAAAGCGTAATGCTGAAAATCACGGTTCATGACATACAAGGAGACGGATCATGAATATCTTCTACCGCATACTGATTTCTATCGGACTTCTTATCCTGCACTACATCGGTTTTTTCCTTCCCATTACCGAATTCTTCTTGATCTATATCATTATTTTCAACCCGAAATGGTTCAGAGATTTCCTGAACAATATGGCCAAAGACGGACAAGCCGAGTCTTAAGTGACATTACCTCGTGGTATTAACTCCCGAATGAATCGATTTCAGCTGCCCAACAGTCAAATCTTTTGAATAAAAAAAGAAGGCCATGATATATTTGTAAAAACGGTCAAAGCATTCGCTTAAATTGATGTGTCGTGATATCGGGGAATTATAGAACATTGATGAGGTTTCGATTAATGGATCGTAATGGATTATAAGGAATCGTAAAGGTCAGATGCATCCTATGTGCACCCAAAACCCGGTCATTTTGGCCGGGTTTTTTTGGGGGCTAATGCTTTTTTGTCAGACTTATCAAAGGATTTCCAGTCAGATGATATCCTTATGTTTTATAAGATATGTCAGGGCATGATAGTTCCACTAACCATCTTCAAAAAACCAATATATTGTGGTTTCAGTTTGCTTATGATATTTAACATTTGAATTCTTATTCTGTAGGTAATTTCGATCTAAACAGGCTCAGCACTTTGGCTGTATTCAATTAAACTTTCAATGAATAAAATATATAGAATTTTTTAATATTTATAAATTCCGTAAGATATATGTTATGCACAGTATGAGAGAATCACATGAACACAAGTGACTCACACTTAGGCGAAGAAACAGCACGAAAGCTAGTCGACATTGAATCGAAGGAACGCCTTACCTCGAATTCGATCGGTGTGCTGTGCGATCAACCAAAGCTACTGAAGGAATATCTGGATTCTTCAATTGCCAATACCTTCTCAGAGCTCATGTTCCGTCTGACTCACGAAATCTATACTGAAGAGAAAGCCACTGCGTTATGGCACCAAATTGTGTTGAACAGAAAAAACCTTAAAGAGCAAGTCGGTCGTGACATGGGTATGCTCGTCGCTGCATTGGACTATCTATCTAACATATCTAGAGATATTTCGAGCCCCAAGATTATGGAAGATTTACGGATCGAAGAGGCAGCGGCCATGGCAACTCGCGATTCCTTAACGGGTCTATATCTCCGGGGTGTGTTCGAGTTCTCGCTAGAGCGTATGGTTCAGGAACACCGTAGATACGGCAAAGCCCTTTCTGTGATCCTGCTGGATATTGACGACTTCAAGCAGGTGAATGACTACTATGGGCACCAGGTTGGTGACGACGTGCTGCTCAGGATAGGTGAAATGGTTCTAAACAGCATACGTAAGGCCGATTTCCCTGCTCGCTATGGCGGTGAGGAGATTGCGATCATTTTCCCGGAAACGTCAATCGTTCAAGCCACCGTTATGGCAGATAGATTGCGCGAAGATGTGCGTCGATGTTTTGCAGTGGGCGAACCCACTATCACTGTGAGTATAGGTGTATCCTGCATCCATGTGCCGGACACTACAACGGCATCTGAATTGGTTAGGCAGGCTGACAAGGCGCTGTATGAAGCGAAGCGTACCGGTAAAGATAAGGTAGTTAGATGTGCATAACAACTTGAACCGACGGGAAGAAACTGAACGGCTTTTCTTGAAGACCTTGCCGGATCGATACTTATCAAACCGGCAGCTTATCTCCATATTATGTCATTGAGTGAAAAAAATGAATACAAAACAACACATTAAAAAGAGACTCTCTGAAATCAAGAGCAATTTAGCCAATTGGGAGAAATGGTTTGGAGTAAGGGTGTATGATCAACACAAGTGTGCTTTGACCGAGAAACACGATGAAATAGCCCTACTGTATGTTTCATCTCCAAAAAGTGATTTGGCACCTGATTGGACTATGGCTAGGATTTGGTTAGCAGGGTCCGAAGAAGTCCGCGACGGTGAGGCAGGTGAAGTGGGTGAGGCACTGAAGCTTTCCTTAATCGAGATCAATTACTGTCCATTTTGCGGACAGGAATTGCAATTATCGGATAACGTGACATAGCTATCATATTAAATATAATTTTTTCCCAAGGCTTTTTAGGCAACAAATGGACATTCGCCTTTACTCCGACTTTAAACATATTCTCATATCTCCATTTTGATCATGCCGGGTCGCAGAAAACCCGACAAGACCAATTCGTCCGATCTGGAGGGCAGTACTGGGGATCCATTCCACCGGTGAATAATTCGCCTGAAGCAGCTTGACAAAATGGATATATATACATATTTTTAGGAATAAGTAGACAATCTCAACATTTCTCTTTTCTACTTTTTAACTAACACCGGTTTGAATTTAGCCGGAGCTGGCCTCGCAACAGCCAATCACATTGCGCCTTTCATTTGTTGATTTATTTCAGAAGATTACATTCTTTATCATTTTTTAAGCCAGGCTTAATTCCATTAATCGCACTTGCTATCGCTTTGGAAGGCAGGTTCGAGCAACATATTTTTTTGTGAAGGAGAAAATACCATGGTAGCTTTGTTAGATAAACGCTATACGAAACGTCACGATTGTGATGGAGAAATAATTTGGTCTTATTTTAACAAAAAAGCTTACTCCAAGGCGCGTGCGCTCAACTTCAGCCGAGACGGCAGCTATTTTGAGACGGATCGGGCTCTCGGTGTAGGGATGACAGTTCTCATCCGTGTTCTGAATTGCATTGATCACAACGATCTTTCCAAAGACCCTGAGGGCATTCGATGGAACGCCCTGGGCGAGGTCAAATCGTGCCGAGAACTGACCGGCGGGAAACAAGGTCACTATGGCATTGGCGTTAAGTATTACCCGAATTGACACGCAAATTTTATCAGTTTATCACTCGCTTGTTGTTTCAAAAAGGAGAATTTGAACCATGAAACTCAGACCATTACAGGATCGAATTTTAGTTCAACGGGTTAAAGAAGAGGAAAAAACAAAAGGGGGGATCATCATCCCGGATACGGCCAGGGAAAAACCAGTTGAAGGCAGAGTGGTTGCTGCCGGCAACGGTAAACTCGGCGAAGAGGGCAAGAGAATAGCGCTTGAAGTCAAGAAAGGCGATCGGATTCTATTTGGCAAATATTCGGGCAATGAGGTAAAAATAGAGGATGAAGAATACCTTATCATGCGCGAGGATGACGTGCTTGGCGTCATCGAATAAAAACTGAAATGGAGGTTAAGACAAGATGTCTAAACTAATAAAATATGACATGAAAGCCCGTGAAGCGATGCTGAACGGGGTAAGAACCCTTGCCGATGCAGTTGTTGTCACATTGGGTCCCAAAGGAAGAAATGTCGTCCTCGACAAATCCTGGGGATCGCCGGCGGTCACCAAAGACGGCATCACAGTGGCCAAAGAAATCGAACTGGAAGACAAATTCGAAAACATGGGCGCCCAGATGGTAAAGGAAGTCGCCAGCAAAACAAGTGACATGGCCGGTGATGGCACAACCACTGCCACGCTTTTGACCAGATCTATTTATGAAGAGGGGCAGAAGCTGGTGGCGGCCGGCCATAATCCAATGGCCATTAAACGGGGGATTGATGCCGCGGTTGGAGTCGTTGTGAAGGAACTTCAAAATTTGAGCAAACCCACCCAAGACCAGCGCGAAATTGCCCAGGTCGGCACCATTTCGGCGAACAATGATGAAACCATCGGCAAAATCATTGCCGAGGCCATGAACAAAGTTGGTAAAGAAGGGGTCATCACTGTTGAAGAAGCCAAAAGCATGGAGACAACACTTGAAGTTGTCGAAGGTATGCAGTTTGATCGAGGGTACCTATCGCCATATTTTGTGACCAATGCCGAAAAAATGGTCGCCTCTTTGGAAGATGCTTACATTCTGATCAATGAGAAAAAGATCAGCAGCATGAAAGATCTTTTGCCCATCCTTGAACAAGTCGCCAAAATGGGCCGGCCTTTATTGATCATTGCCGAAGATGTGGACGGTGAAGCATTGGCCACCTTGGTGGTCAATAAATTGAGAGGCACCCTGCAGGTCGCCGCGGTCAAGGCGCCGGGTTTTGGCGACAGACGAAAAGCCATGCTGGAAGACATTGCCGTTTTAGCCGGCGGCCAGGTGGTCTCCGAGGATTTAGGAATCAAATTGGAAAATGTAACGGTTTCAGACCTCGGCAAGGCCAAACGGATCAACATCGATAAAGACAACACCACCATCGTCGATGGCGCCGGTTCGCGCTCGGCCATCGAGGGTCGAGTGAAGCAGATTCGAGCCCAAATCGAGGAAACCACCTCTGACTACGATCGTGAAAAACTTCAGGAACGGTTGGCCAAACTGATCGGCGGGGTGGCGGTTGTCAACGTGGGCGCAGCCACAGAGACAGAAATGAAGGAGAAAAAAGCCCGGGTCGAAAATGCACTCAACGCTACCCGCGCGGCTGTAGAGGAAGGGATCGTACCGGGTGGAGGTGTGGCGCTGGTTCGCTGTTTGGGCGCGCTGGAGAATATGAAAATCAAAGCCGATCAAAAGCTGGGGGTGAAAGTCGTCATGCGCGCCATGGAGGAACCACTTCGTCAGATTGCCAACAATGCCGGTTCTGAAGGTTCTGTCGTCATCGATAAAGTCAAAAACGGCAAGGGAGCTTTT